>DASSUY010000134.1:0-13474 GCA_035706525.1 Steroidobacteraceae bacterium | reverse complement strand
CGGTAGCCGAAGATGTTCTTGCGGGCGTGGGTCGAGAGGAGGTCGGACACGATGCCGAAGGCCGGCAGCGCGACGATGTAGACCTCCGGGTGCCCGAAGAACCAGAACAGGTGCTGGAACAGCAGCGGGCTGCCGCCGCTGTAGTCGGGGTTGGCGCCCATCGAGCTGATCGCCGGCATGAAGAAGCTCGTGCCGAGCGTCCCGTCGAGCGTCATCATGATCGCGGAGACGAAGAGGGCCGGGAACGCGAGCAGGCCGAGGATCGTCGCGACGAAGATGCCCCAGACCGAGAGCGGCATCCGCATCAGCGTCATGCCCTTGCAGCGCGCCTGCAGGACGGTCGTGACGTAGTTGAGGCCCCCCATCGTGAAGGCGACGATGAAGATCGCGAGCGAAGCGAGCATCAGGATGATCCCGTGCCCGGCGCCCGGCGTCCCGGTCAGCACCGCCTGCGGCGGGTAGAGCGTCCAGCCCGCGCCCGTCGGCCCGCCCGGCACGAAGAAGCTCGCGAGCAGCACGATCACGGCGAGCAGGTACACCCAGAAGCTCAGCATGTTCATGTACGGGAACACCATGTCCCGGGAGCCGCACATGAGCGGGATCAGGTAGTTGCCGAAGCCGCCGAGGAAGAGGGCGGTCAGCAGGTAGATCACCATGATCATCCCGTGCATGGTGATGAACTGGTAATACCGGCTCGGGTCCACGAAGTGGAAGCTCTCCGGGAAGCCGAGCTGCAGGCGCATCAGCGCCGAGAGCACGAGCGCGACCAGGCCGACGAAGATCGCGACGGCCGCGTACTGGATCGCGATGACCTTGTGGTCCTGGCTCCAGACGTACTTCTCGATGAAGGTGTGCGGGTCGTGGACGGGGGCGTCGCGATCCGCAATTGCCACGTAAGCCATCAGTCCTTCCTCGCCGTGCGAACCGGCTCCGGCGCGAGCGTGTTGATGTAGGAAATGACGTCGTTGACGGAGCGCTCGTCCTTCAGCGAGTCCGCCATGGCCGCCATCTGCCAGCCGTAGTAGTCGCCGGCCTGCGCGCCGCGCACGCCGTGCCGGAAGTTCTCGAGCTGCCGGGCCATGTACCAGTCCGACATCTGCGCGAGCCGCGGCGCGTTCAGGGCCCAGATGCCCTCGCCGGCGGCCCCGTGGCAATTCGCGCAGGTCGCGTAGAGCCGCTCGCCGCGCGCGGCGTTGCCGGTGACCGTCGGCGGGTGCGCCCCGCCCGGCAGCGACTCGACGTAGGCCGCGACGTTCCGGATCGCGGTTTCGTCCGGCAGCATCGAGGCGAAGGCGCGCATCTGCGCGCCGTAGACGTCGCCCTCGTGGGCGCCGCGGATGCCGTCCCGGAAGTGGTGGATCTGGCGCGCGACGTACCAGGCGGGCTGGCCCGCGAGCCGCGGCGCGTTCAATGCGGGGTTCCCTTCGCCGTTGGCGCCGTGGCAGGCGGTGCAGACCGCGAACTGCGCGGCGCCCGCGGTCGGGTCGGCCGCGGCGAGCGCGCGGGCCTGGCCGAAGGTCGGCTTCGCCGCGAGCCAGGTCTCGAACTCGCCGGGCTCGTCCACGACGACGCGCCCGCGCATCGCGAAGTGCCCGACGCCGCAGAGCTCCTCGCAGAGGATCTCGTAGGAGCCCGGGACCGTCGGCGTCAGCCACATGTGCGTGACCATGCCGGGCACGAGGTCCATCTTCACGCGGAACTGCGTGACCGTGAAGTTGTGCAGCACGTCCTTCGACCGCAGGAGCAGCTTCACCGGCTTGCCGACCGGCAGGTGCAGCTCCGGCGAGGCGACGAGCACGTCGTCGGCGCCCTTCGGGTCGTCGGCGTCGAGGCCGAAGGGGTTGTCAGGGGAGACGAGCGAGGCGTCGCTGTGGCCGAGCTCGCCATCCTTGCCCGGGAAGCGGAAGCTCCAGTGCCACTGCTGGCCGACGGCCTCGACGATCGCCGCGTCCTCGGGCACGTCGACGAACTTGTGCCAGACGACGAGGCCGGGCGCGAGCATCGCGGCGACGCCGACGGACGTCACGACCGTCAGCCCCCACTCGAGCTTCTTGCGCTCGGGCTCGTAGGCCGCCTTCTGTCCCTTGCGGTGGCGGTACTTCCAGACGACCCAGGCGAGGAACAGGTTGACCGCGATGAACACGATGCCGGTGACCCAGAAGGTCAGCACGACGGTGTCGTCCATCGTCGCCCAGTTCGACGCGATGGGCGTGAACCACCATGGGCTCGCAAAGTGGAAGATCAGGGAGCCGATGACGAGGAGGACCAGGACTACTGCAATCGCCATCGGGGGAACCCCTGGATGTTACGCGCGCACCCGATCGCCGGAAGTCCGGCGCCGCCTCACGGATGTGAACGGGTTGACGAAGTGGCTGTCGACGCCCGCGAACTCGGCCTCGGGATGGCGCCGGCTCATCAGGTGGCGGACCTGCGCTTCCTGGTCGCGGCGGGCGTAGATGAGGATCACGTACTTGCCCGCCTCGATGTCGTCGTGGAAGCGGGCGATCTTCTTGTTTTCCTTCTCGACGCCGATCAGCCCGCCCTCCCAGGCGCCGAACAGCGTCGCGACGGCGCAGAGCACGAGGTACACGTACCACGGGATGTTCTGGAACGGGCCGAAGTGGTCGAGCAGGATGCAGCCCACGACGCCCGCGAACAGGCCGATCGCGGCGCCGAGGAAGCCCTCGCGCACGACGTCCAGCGTCTCCAGGTAGTTGCTGGCGTGGATCTGGCGCTTCTTGAGCCCCGACTCGTCCTTCGCGATGACGTGCACGAAGAAATCGTCGATCCCGACGTCGTGAAGGTCGTCGGCGACCTTCGACGTGCTCTCGAGTTCAGGTGCGACGTAATAGAGGCACTTCATGGCTGTCTCCCCACGCCCCTCGCGATCGAGCATAGCGCATACCGGCGGCCCCGGGGGCAAGCATCGGCCATGTCGCAGCGCAAAATCCTACGCGGCCAGCCACCCGAACGCACCGCCCGTCAGGCAGCCGTAGATCAAGCCGTCGAACGTGTGCTTCAGCGTGTTCGACCAGGGGCGGTGGAACCAGATGGAGTTCTGCCAGAGGCCGACGGCGTAGGCCGTGAAGGCGACCGTCCCCGCGACGCGGAAGACGTGCAGGTAGGGCGCGCCCGGATCGACGGTCGCGTGCAGGACATAGGCGGCGAGGGCGGACACGACGACGGTGTAGATGAACCACTGCACGAGCGGCCGGCTCATCGACATCGGGCCGTTCGGGATGATCGTCAGGATCCCGACGGGGCCGCGCTTCAGCTTCTCGACGAACCCGGGGGCGTTGCAGTCCTTCATGTCCTTGGGCTTCGGCAGCATGTACTCGCCCGGCGCGATGCCGAACGGGCGCAGGGCATCCTGGACGCGGTCCTGCTCCGCGAGCGGCGGGAACTCGTTGCGGTGCCAGAACGGCCCCATGTGGATGATCGCGCTGACGATGAAGACGAGTGCGGCCGAGACCAGGATCGGCAGCCAGAGGTCGGCGAGGAAGCTCATGACGTGACTCCTTCGGTGTCGAGGCGATGACCCTTGCGCCCGCCGCGGACCAGCGCGCCCTCGCCGAGGGCGCTGCCGATCATCACGCGGGCCATGTCGGCGGAGCGGGCGAGGAGCGCGACCGCCCCGTCGTGCAGGAACTTCGAGTCGCGCACGGCCTGCTCGTTGTTCTCCATGTCTTCCGCGCTCCAGCCGCGCGTGTGCGCGATGAAGGGGAACTGCGGGAACTGGCAGCCGAGCTCCGAGAAGAAGGCGAGCATCTGGCCGACGACGCCCTGCACGTTGTCCTGGCCGCCGGTGACGATCAGCGAGACGACCTTGTTGCGCAGCAGGTGCCGGTTCGCGACCGTCTCCTGGTTCTGGATGCAGTTCATCCGCTCGACCATCTTGTAGTAGAGGCTGCTCGCGCCGCCCCAGCGGATCGGCGTCGCGACGACGATCACGTCGGCCCAGTGCACGACGCCCTCGTAGACCTGCTCCATCTGGTCCTTCGAGTCCATCTCGGTGATGGAGCAGGGCCAGGTGCAGGCGCGCGCGGACTTCGAGTAGAAGCCCTCGCAGGCGCGGAACGAGAGGTCGCGCACGCGGATCAGCTTCGTCTCGCACTCGCCGGCGCCGCCCGCGGCCGCCTTCGCGAGCGCGTGCAGGAGGAGGTCCTCGGAGGTGCTGTAGCGCGGGTACTTCCGCGTCATCGCCGTCGTCGAGAGGCCGAGGATGCGCACCGGCCCGGGCTCGCGCACCGGCGTGCGCGCGAGCGGATGCGGCGACTTCGGCAGGTGGCCGCGCTTGGTGACGGGCGCGGCCGAGACGAGCACGCGGCCGCCCTCGACCTTGACGGCGTGGGAGGGCACGCGGTCGGCCTCGTAGCCGGGCTCGCCCTCGCCGGTCCGCCGGTGGAACTTGTAGTAGTGCCACGGGCAGACGACGAAATCGCCGTCGATGTGGCCCGCGTCCAGCGGGCCGCCGACGTGGTTGCAGCGCGCGGAGATCGCCCCGAACTCGCCGTCCTTGCAGGTCAGCGCGAGGCGGTGGTTGCCCGCGCGCACGGGCTGCACGGGCCTCCCCGCGAGCTCCTCGGCCGCGCCGACGTCGATCCAGTCGCTGTCGGTCACCGGCCCTGGCCGCGATAGAGCCAGGCGACGACCGCGCCCAGCACGACCGTCAGGATCGTGTCGAACACGATCTGCTTGGCGGCCACCGCTTCGGGCGTCGGCTGCACGACGTAATAGATGAGGTAGGTCGGGATCACGCCGAGGCAGGCGATGGCGAAGCCGTAGCGAAGGCCCTGGCCGAGCCACGGCTTGTTCTCGACGCCACGGGCGTAGATCCAGACGAAGGCGCCGGCGAGTATCAGGTGCGCGAGCACCATGAGCCCCATCAGCGACTCCTGTTCCGCCTGCGGCCGCATCGTGCCCATGGCGAGGTAGTCGGGCTCGATCAGGATACCGTGCACCAGGATGCCGCCCGCCATCCACAGGACGAAGATGACGGCCCATGCGACCAGGAATTTCCTGTTCATGCGAGACCCCCCTTGGGGGCGCATCTTACTCCCGCCGGCCGGGAGTCCGCTCAGCGCGGGGCCAGGGCCAGCCGGAGCCCGAAACCGACGAGCACGAGCCCGCACAGCCCGTCCATGAAGCGCCGCAGCCGCGGCCGCAGGAAGAGCTGCCGCGAGCGGTCGACGCCCCAGGAGACGAAGGCGAGCCAGGCGATGCCGAGCACGCCGTGGATGGCCGCGAGCAGCAGCGACTTCGCGATTACAGGATCGCCCGGGGAAATGAACTGCGGCAGCAGGGCGAGGTAGAAGACGATGACCTTCGGGTTCAGGAGGTTCGTCAGCAACCCTTCCCGAAAGCTGCGCCGGCCGGTCACGCGCGCAGGGGGTGCGGCGTCCATCGGCAGCCGGGCCGGTGAGCCTGCCGCCGCGCGAAGCGACTGCACGCCCAGCCACGCGAGATAGGCGGCGCCGCCCGCCTTGAGGACCAGGAACGCGGTCGCGGAATGAGCGAGTACGGCCGAGACGCCGATGGCCGAGAGGAGCGCATGGAACCAGAGCCCGCTCGAGATCCCGAGGGCCGTCGCCACGCCGTCGCGCCGGCCGCCGCGCAGCGAGTTGCGGACGACGAGGAAAGTGTCCGGCCCCGGCGCGACGGTGAGCAGCGCCGCGACCGCCGTGAACGCGAGGACCTCGGGACCCGCGAGGCTCATCGCCTGCCGCGCCGGAAGCAGCCCTTCACGTGGTCGTCGACGACGCCGACCGCCTGCAGGAAGGCATAGCAGATCGTCGAGCCGACGAAGCGGAACCCGCGCCGCTTCAATTCCTTGCTGAGCGCGTCCGAGAGCGCGGTGCGCGCGGGCGGCGGCCCGCCGCGGCTGCGGATCGGCTTGCCGCCCGCGAAGTCCCACAGGAAGCGGTCGAAGCTCCCGAACTCGCGCTGCACCTCGAGGAAGGCGCGCGCGTTCGTGACGGTGCTGTCGATCTTCAGCCGGTTGCGCACGATGCCCGGGTCCTTCACGAGCTTCGCGCGGCGCGCGGCGGTGAAGCGCGCGACTTTCGCCGGGTCGAAGCCCGCGAAGACGCGGCGGTAGGCTTCGCGCTTCGCGAGGATCGTCTCCCAGCTGAGCCCCGCCTGGGCGCCCTCGAGCGTGACGAACTCGAACAGGACGCGGTCGTCGTGCACGGGGCGTCCCCACTCGCGGTCGTGGTAGGCGATCATCGCCGGCGAGCGCGCCCAGCCGCAGCGCTTCATGGCTCGGACACGAAGTGGTTGAGCTCCTCGTCCCCGATCGTGACCACGCCGTCGGGGCGGAAGCCGAGCTTCGCGAGCAGGCGCATGGAGGACTCGTTGTCCTTCGTCGTGATGGCGACGATGCGGCCGAGCCCGAGCCTTCCGCGCGCGTCCCGCATCACGGCCCCGGCCGCCTCGAGCGCGTAGCCCTGCGACCAGTACTCCGGCAGGAACGAGAAGCCGATGTCGGGGTCGGGCAGCGCGTCGCGCTTCAGCACGCCGCACATCCCGATGTCCGCGCCGTCCGAGCGCCGCGCGACGCGCATGAGGCCGTAGCCATGGCGCGCGTAACCGGCAACGGGTCCGTCCATGATGTAGCGCCGCGCGTCGTCGAGCCGTCGCACGCCGCGGTCGCCGATGTAGCGCAGGAACGCGGGCTCGTTCAGGAGCCGGAGCACGAAGGCGGCGTCCTCCGGCGTGAACTCGAGCAGGCGCAGCCGTTCGGTCTCGAGCGCCGTCACTGGTGGAAGGCCCAGAACGGCAGCACGACGCGGTCCTCGAAGCCGAGCTTCCGGTACACGCCGATGGCCCGCGCATTGTCGACGTACACGTGCAGGAACGGCGTGAACCCGCGGTCGAAGGCGGAGTTGCACAGGAGCGCGAGCAGCCGCTGCGCATGGCCGCGGCCCGTGTAGTCCGGGTGCGTGCAGACAGTCGACAGCTCCTGGTAGCCGTCGAGCCGCATGCGCTCGCCGGCCATCGCGGCGAGGCGCCTGCCGTCGTAGATGCCGTAGTACGCGCCCATGTCGAGCGTGCGCTCCCGGAAGAAGCCGGGGAACACGAGGTCGGTGAGCGCGACCATGTCGGGCGCCTCGGCCGCGGTCATCGTCGTCACGGGCGGGCCGGGCACTTCCGCCGGCCGGCGGGGGCAGACCATCTGCAGGACCGGCTTCTTCGGCTCCAGCGTCCAGCCGGGCGGCTCCGCGGGCGGAAGTCCCACGACGAAGATCGACTCCGCGTCGTCGATGAGGCTCGCGAGCTGGTCCGCGGCGCGCGGAGTCGCCTCGGCGACGGCCGCGAACGGCACGATCGAGGCGGGGTAGCGCGCGGCGCCGTCGGCCGTCAGCGCGAGCCCCGCATGCTGCGTCGTGAGCGCATGCCAGACGGGGTTGTCGAGCACGTGCCCGGGCACGGGATCAGGCGGCGACGCCGAACAGGCTGCCGACGGCCGCGGTGATCGCCATCGCGATCGCGCCCCAGAACGTCACGCGGAGGCAGCCCTTCAGGAGGCTCGCGCGCGCGACGCCGGCAGCGACGGCCCCGAGGATCGCGAGGAACACGAGGGAGAGCGTCGCCACCGCGGGCATCGACAGGGCCCCCGGGGCGAGCAGCGCCGCGACGAGCGGAAGCGCCGCGCCCGCCGCGAAGGACGCGGCGGAAGCGAGCGCGGCCTGCACGGGGCGCGCGCGCAGGACGTCCGAGATGCCGAGCTCGTCGCGCGCGTGGGCCGCGAGCGCGTCTTTCGCAGCGAGCTGACGGGCGACCTCGCTCGCGAGCTTCGGGTCGAGGCCGCGGCCGACGTAGATCGCCGCGAGCTCCCGGTGCTCCGCTTCCGGGTCCTCCTCCATCTCCGCGCGCTCGCGCGCGAGGTCGGCGCGCTCGGCGTCCTTCTGCGAGCTGACCGAGACGTATTCCCCCGCCGCCATCGACATCGCGCCGGCGACGAGGCCGGCGAGGCCGGCCGTCAGCACCGCGCCCCGGCCCGCGCCCGCGGCGGCGACGCCGAGCACGAGGCTCGCCGTCGAGACGATGCCGTCATTGGCGCCGAGGACCGCGGCGCGCAGCCAACCGGAGCGCCGCAGGCCGTGCCTCTCCCTCATTTCTGGTTGAAGGCGTACCGCCCGGGTCCCATGAGCGCGAGCGCGATCGCGGAGAAGAAGAACATGTACTGCAGCTCGAGCACCATGTTGCCGTTCTCCGGGCTGATCGCGAACAGCTCGGCGCCGTGCGCGAGCCCGAAGGCGAACAGCATGTTGGCGGCGATCAGCCAGGCGCCGACGCGCGCGTACCAGCCCGCGATCAGGAGCAGGGGACCGACGACTTCGCCGAGGTAGACGCCGTACTTGAAAAAGGTCGGGAGCCCGGCGTTGGCCAGCATGCCGTCCAGCCAGTCGATCCCGCCGGTCAGCTTGTGGATGCCGTGCAGCAGGACCAGGAATCCGAGCACCACGCGCAGGACCAGCTTGCCGGCGCTTTCGTTGGTCATGTTCTTCTCCCGGTTCGGCGAATGGACGCTGTAAGCATACGCCTATGGGATTCCGCGCTGAACGCGCCCATCATGGGGGCATGGACCGGCGACCCGACAAGGCGCGGCTGGACGAGCTGCTGGACGAGGCGCTGAAGGAAACCTTCCCGGCGAGCGACCCGGTGTCGGCCTTCAGCGGGGATACCCCCCGCCGCCCGTCAGCGGGCGCGGAGGGACCGGCGCGCGACGAAGGCGAACACCAGGCCGACGAGCACGACGTGCACGACGAGGCCGTCGATGAACCAGGTCAGGATGAACGGCGGGCTGCCCGCCCGGGAAAGCGGGACGACGACGTAGTTCATCGCCACCCAGGTCAGTAGCCCGTAGCCGACGCCGGCGACGACCCAGCGATCCAGCATCCATCGCCAGCGACGCGCGGCGAGCCCGTACACCGCGGCCATCGCGCACATGATCGCGAGGTGCAGCGCGAGGCCGAGCGCGGCGGTCTGCGCGCCGCCCCCGAAGGACGCCTTGCCGAGCAGCCCCGCGGCGACCGACTGGAGGATCGCCGTGGGCGTCGCGTCGGCGCGCAGGTTCCAGTAGACCATCGCGTTCACGATGTCGACGATGCCGACGACGAGCGCGGCGGTGAGCAGTGCGCCCACGGGGACTTACTTGCGGCGGGCGAAGACGAGCAGGACCGCGCCCACGGCGATCGCGCCGATCGAGAGCCACTGCGGCACGTTGACGGTCTCCTTGTCCTTCAGCGACAGCTCGACGCCGGCGATCTCGGCCGAGTGCTTCTCCTCGGTGTAGCTGAACTTCCCGCGCGCGAGCCCGAAGGCGCCGAGCGCGATCAGCACGATGGCGATGACGGTGACGACGTTCCGGTTCATGGCGTTGCGGCTCCTTCGGGATGTTGCTCGGCGGGCGTCAGCGCCTTCACGTCGGCGACGATCATCGTGCCGGTGCCCTCGTTCGTGAACACCTCGGCGAGGACGCTGTCCCGCGCATTGTAGGAAATGACATGCACGCGGCGCACGCCCCCGCGGATCGCGGACTCGATCGCGGAGGCCTTAGGCAGCATGCCGCCCGCGAGATTGCCGGCCTTCTCGAGGCGCTTGAGGCCCGCGAGGTCGGTGTAGGACACGAGCGAGCGCGGGTCGTCGAGGCGCTCGAGGACGCCCGGCGCGCCGGTGCAGAGGATCAGCTTCTCCGCGCCGAGGGCCGCGCCCACGGCCGCCGCCACGGTGTCCGCGTTGATGTTGAGCACGGTGCCGGCATCGTCGGCCGAGAGCGGGCTCACGACCGGCATCAGGCCGGCCTCCAGTTCCTTCCGGATCACCGTGGGATCCACCGAGACGATGTCGCCGACGAAGCCGTAGTCGACGGACTCGCCGTCCACCTGGACGGGGGGCCGGCGGTTCGCGCGCACGAGCCCCGCGTCCACGCCGGAGAGGCCGACGGCGTCGATGCCGAGCTCGCGGCAGGCGGCGAGGATGCGCGTGTTGATGAGGCCGTTCAGCACCATCGTCGTCGCGTCGATCGAGCGGTCGTCGGTCACGCGGCGGCCGCGCACCATGCGCGGCTCGATGCCGAGCGAGCGCTGCATCTCGTCGAGCTGCGGGCCGCCCCCGTGCACGAGCACGACGCGGATGCCGAGGTGGTGCAGGATCGCGATCTGCTCGATCAGCGAGCGCGTGCCCCCGAGGTCGCCGAAGATGGCGCCGCCCGCCTTGATGACGAAGGTCTTGCCCTTGTAGAGCCGGATGTAGGGCGCCGCGCCGCGCAGCGCAGCGATCACGGCGGCCTGGTCGATGCGATGGTTCATGTCCACCCCGGTGCCGGAGAAGTCAGCCCGTCCGTCTCGTCGAAGCCGAGCAGGCGGTTCATCCACTGGACGGCGCCGCCGGCGGCGCCCTTGACCAGGTTGTCGAGCACGGACATCACGACGATCGTGCGCCCGTCGGCGGCGGCCGAGAGGCGCGCGTAGTTGCTGGCGACGACGTCCTTCACGCGCGGCGGCTCGTCCAGGACCTGCACGAACGGCCGGCCGGCATAGTAGCTGCGGAGCGCCCCGATTGCGGCCGCCGAGTCCATCGGCTTCGCGAGCCTCGCCTGCACGGTCGCGTGGATGCCTCGCGCGAAGGGGCCGGAATGCGGCACGAAGGCGACTGCCGCGTCGCGCCCGGCGGCGGCCCGCGCGAGCGCCGCGATCTCGGCGCCGTGGCGATGCGTCAGCGCGCCGTAGGCGTAGAGGTCGCTATGGCGCTGCGGATGGTGCGTGCCGGCGATCGGGCTCCGGCCCGCGCCGGTCGAGCCGGTGACCGCCGAGACGAAGACGGGTCCGTCGACGAGGCCGAGCTTCAGGAGCGGGACCACGGCAAGGAGCGAGGCGGTCACGAAGCAGCCCGGGTGCGCGACGTGCGGCGTCGGCGAGCGGTCGAGGTGCTCGGGCACGGCGCAGGTGAACTCCCGCGCGCGAGCCGGGGCGCCGTGCGGGTGCCCGTAGATGCGCTCGTACGCCGCGAGGTCCGCGAAGCGGTAGTCGGCGGAGATGTCGACGACCGAGGGGCTGGCGCCGGCCGATTCCGCCGCTTTCAGCAGGCCGTCGATCAGCGCATGCGAGACGCCGTGCGGGGCGGCTGCGAGGACCGCGCTCTTCTTTTCGCGCGCGACGATCGCGGACGCCTCGGCAATGGAGGCGTATTCGAGCGTGCCGCAGGCGGGCGCCAGGTGGGGGAACGCCTTCGCGACCGGCTCGCCGGGCTGGCTGTCGGAGGCGATCGCGGCGAGAGCAAGGCGCGGGTGCGCGAGCACGAGGCGCAGGAGCTCCCCGGCCACGTAGCCCGTGCCGCCGAGGATCACCGCCGGGACAGGGGCGCTCACGGCGCGGCCTCGGGCGCGGCTTCCGCCGGGCGGGCGCGCGCGCCGAGTCCCACCGCCGCGATGACGGCATCGGCGAGCGCGGCACCCGCGGTCATCGCGTTGAAGGCGGGGACGCCGAGCCGCTCGCGGATGATGTCGACGCCGACGGAGTTGTCCGTGCAGGGGCCGGTGACGACGGCGGGCTCGATGCCGAAGCGCTCGCGCAGGAGCTTCACGCCGCCCCAGGCGGCGACGGGGTCGTTGGCCGAGAGCACGACGGCCGTCAGCGCCTTGCGGATGTCGGGCGCGTCGAGGATGGCTTCCACGCCGTAGGCGCCGAGGATGCCGTCACCGAGCTCGAACACGATGACGTCGGGGCGGCCGGCCGCCATCTCCGTCAGCAGGGTGCGCGTGAGCGCCGGGCCCGTCTTCGGCGTCGTCGTGACGATGCCGAAGTCGGTGAAGATCGCCGTGCGGCGGGCGCCTGCGTCCTCCATCGCGAGGATGTCGCGCCGGAGCGAGACGCCGGTCGCCTTGAAGGCGTCCACGACGAGGCCGCGGTGGCACATGCGCGCGATCATCGCGCAGGCAGCGGCGGTCTTTCCCGCCTCCATGCACGTCCCGGCGAGCGCGACCACGGGCACGCCGGCGGTGTCGAGGGACGCGGCGTAGTCGAGGCTGCGGAGCCCGACCCGCGCCGGGACGCCGATGCGCTCGCCGAGGTAGGGGAAGTGCAGCACGGCGCCGAGCACGCGGCAGTCGAAGGGACGGCCCTTGTCGGGGTTCGCGGAGTCGCAGACGCCGAGCACCCCGCCGATGTTCAGCATCTGGATCACGTCGCCGGGCGCGAGCTTCGCGGGCAGGTGGCCGGAATAGCCGAAGAGCGCCTTGCGGTGGCCCAATGCGCCGACGACGACGTCGCCGCGGCCGACCTTCGCCATGCGCCCGCTCGTGAGCTCGAGCGTGTTGTACTGGGACTTGTTCGTGAGGATCTCGACGGCGAGGACGATGCCTTCCTCGCAGGGAATGCGGTCCGCCACGCGCAGCTCGTTCGACAGGCCGCAGGCCTGCGTCACCGAGGCGATCTTGTCGACGATGACCGTCCTCATTTGTCCTCGATCCGGTATTCGACGTCGATGGCCTGCTCGAGGCCGGACTCCGCGGACACGGTCCACTTGTCGCCGATCGTGTAGCGCAGCTTCAAGGTGTTGATCTCCTCCACCAGCGAGATACCGTAACTGACGTAGAGCCGCGGCGACAGGTATTTCCCGATCACGAGCTCGGTCCCGGTGTCCGCATCCTGCGTGACGCCGACCTCGTCGAGGCCGACGTACTTGCCGAGCTGGCCCGCGAGGAAGGCGCCGCCTTCCTCCGCCGCGGTCGGTCCCGTCTCCGACGCGCCGGGATCCGACTGGATCGTCGAGCGGCCGACGATCAGCATCGAGGCGATCTGCGATTGCGGCAGGCTCGGCTCCGAGAACAGCGAGAGCTGCGGCTTGCGCAGCGGCCCGCGGGCGATCACGCCGACCTTGTAGCCGGGCAGTTCCCGCGTGGCGCGCAGGTCCACTCCCGGGTCGGACACCGGGCCGCCGGTGAACACGAGCTTGCCGCGCTCGACCTCGAGCTCGCGGCCGTAGACTGCGTACTTGCCGGTCTGCACCTCGAGCTCGCCGGCCGCGGTCGTCGGTTCGCGCGGCGCGGTGTGCGTATCCACCGCGCCGACGATCTCGGCCGAGAGGCCGTAAGCCTTGACCTTCACCTTGTCGCCGAGCGAGATGCGGACGTCGCTCGTCACTTCGAACCCGCCGTCGGCCTCGGGCCCGGCCTCCGGGCGCAGGATCTCCTCGTCGGACGAGACGAGCACCGCGCCCGCGGTATCCGCCGGCTGGATGCTCGCTTCCGGGATCACCACGGCGCCCGTGACGGCGATGCGCTCGCCGTCCACGGCGAACCGCAGGTCCGGCGAGGCGAGCACGCGCGCCTCCGGAACGTTTGCGACCAGGAGGCGGTCGCCCGTGACCTTCATCGCGCCTTCGAGCCTGCGATCGCGCCAGCCGAGGCGCCCGTCGACCGCCAGCGTTCCCTCGCCGGCCTTGCCCCTTGCGTCGAGCGTCAGCGAGGTGT
>DASSUY010000133.1:0-10619 GCA_035706525.1 Steroidobacteraceae bacterium | reverse complement strand
CACTCCGTCTTCACGAAGTACTGCGCGGCCCGCGTCGGCGAGATGCTCGGGACGGCCTGGCCGGTCGTCGGCTGGCTGGAGAGGCTGCGCGCGCGGAACCGCGCCTCGTAGAGCTTCCCCGGGTGCACCTCGAGCGTCGGCGCCTCGGGCTCGAGCAGCCATCCGCCCGCGGGGACCGTCGCGGTGAACTCCACGGTGACCGTGCGCGCGGCGTCGGGGACGAGGTCGGTCGCCTCGCGCGCCTCGCTGAGCGCGGCCCGGTTGCCGACGCCCGTGACCTCGCAGAAAACGTCGTAGAGCGGCACGAGCGCGAAGCCGAAGGCGAAGCTGCCCGCCGCCATCAGCACGAGCCGCGCGGCCAGGCCGCGGTTGCCCCGCGGGGAATCGCTCACGGCGCCCGCTCCATCAGCCGCAGCGCGATGTACCCGACGTACACGAGGACCGCGACCGCCCCGAGGGCGAGCGCGAGCCGGGCGTTTTTCGACAGCCCGCTCAATGGATCTCCGGCGCCTTCTCGAAGGTGTGGTACGGCGCCGGCGAGGGCACGGTCCACTCGAGGCCGTGCGGCCAGTCCCAGACCCCGGCGGTGGCGCGCTCGCCGCCGCGCACGCACTTGACGATCACCCACACGAACAGGAGCTGCGACAGCCCGAAGCCGAACGCGCCGATCGAGGAGACCATGTTCCAGTCGGCGAACTGCGCGGCGTAGTCGGGGATGCGGCGCGGCATGCCGGCGAGCCCGAGGAAGTGCTGCGGGAAGAACAGCACGTTCACGAAGACCGCGGACAGCCAGAAGTGCGCCTTCGCGAGCCGCATGTCGTACATGTGGCCGGTCCACTTCGGCAGCCAGTAGTACACGGCCGCCATCAGCGCGAACACCGAGCCCGGCACCAGCACGTAGTGGAAGTGCGCGACGATGAAGTAGGTGTCGTGATACTGGAAGTCCGAGGGCACGACGGCCATCATCAGGCCCGAGAACCCGCCGATCGTGAACAGGAACAGGAACGCGAGCGCGAACAGCATCGGCGGCTCGAACGTGAGCGAGCCCCGCCACATGGTCGCGGTCCAGTTGAAGATCTTCACGCCCGTCGGCACGGCGATCAGCATCGTCGCGAGCATGAAGAACATCTGGCCGGCCAGCGGCATGCCCACGACGAACATGTGGTGCGCCCAGACGATGAACGACAGGAACGCGATCGAGGCGATCGCGTAGACCATCGCCTCGTAGCCGAAGATCGGCTTGCGCGAGAAAGTCGCGATGACCTCGGACACGATCCCGAACGCCGGCAGGATCATGATGTACACCTCGGGGTGCCCGAAGAACCAGAACACGTGCTGGTAGAGCACCGGGTCGCCGCCGCCCGCCGCGTTGAAGAAGCTGGTGTGGAAGTAGTAGTCGGTGAGCAGCATCGTCACCGCGCCCGCGAACACCGGCATCACGGCGATCAGCAGGTAGGCCGTGATCAGCCAGGACCAGGTGAACAGCGGCATCTTCAGCAGCGTCATGCCGGGCGCGCGCATGTTCACGATCGTGACGATCACGTTGATCGCGCCCATGATCGAGGAGGCGCCCATCAGGTGGATCGCGAAGATCGCGAACGGGAAGGACTCGCCGGTCTGCAGCACGAGCGGCGGGTACATCGTCCAGCCGCCGGCGGGGGCGCCGCCGGGCATCAGGAACGTGGACAGGAGCAGCAGCGAGCCCGCGACGAGCAGCCAGAAGCTGAACAGGTTCATGCGCGGCAGCGCCATGTCGGCGGCCCCGATCTGCATCGGGATCATCCAGTTCGCGAGGCCGACGGTGGCCGGCATCACCGCGCCGAAGATCATGATCAGCGCGTGCATCGTGGTCATCTCGTTGAAGACGACCGGGTTCAGCAGCTGGAGGCCGGGCTGGAACAGCTCGGCGCGGATCATGAACGCGAGCCCGCCTCCGACGAAGAACATCAGCAGCGAGAACACGAGGTAGAGCGTGCCGATGTCCTTGTGGTTCGTGGTGGTCAGCCAGCGCACGATGCCCTTGGGCGGGCCGTGGTGGGCGTGGTCGTCGTGGTGGGCTGCTGCTGCCATCTCGTTCACTCCGTCGCGGCGGCCAGCGCAGGCTGGGCGGCCGCCTCCTGTTCCGCGAGCCAGGCGTCGAACTCCGCCTTCGGCTTCGCGACGACGACGATCGGCATGAATCCGTGGTCGGCGCCGCAGAGCTCCGCGCACTGGCCGCGGTAGGTGCCGGGCTTGTCCTCGTCCACGGAGATCCACATCTCGTTGATGAACCCCGGGATCGCGTCGCGCTTCATGCCGAACGCGGGCACCCACCAGGCGTGGATGACGTCGTTCGCCGTCAGCAGCAGGCGGATCTTCACCCCGGTCGGCACGACCAGCGGCTTGTCGACCTCGAGCAGGTAGTTCGGCACGGAGCCGGGGTCGATCCCGGAGCCCTTCTGCCGCGCGAGGTCGGAGGAGCGCGCGAGCCGGCTATAGAAGGAGTAACCCGTGCCCAGGTACTCGTACTGCCAGTACCACTGGTGCCCCGTGATCTTGATCGTGAGGCCCGAGCCGGAGGTGTCCTCGATCTTCACGAGCTTCTCGACCGAGGGCACCGCCATCGCGATCAGGATGATCACCGGGATGATCGTCCAGGTGGCCTCGAGCCGGGCGTTGTGCAGCATCTTCTGGTCGGATACCGCGCCCTTCGACTTCCGGAATCGCACCATCGCGTAGATCATCGTCCCGAACGTGACGACCGCGATGGCGACGCAGATCCAGAGCATGATCATGTGCATGTCGTGGATCTCGCGGGACAGCTCGCTGACCCCGCGGGTGAGGTTGAGGTCGCCCCAGCCGGCGCGGGCGGGCAGCGACGCGAACGACGCGACGGCGAAGGCGCCGGCGACGAAGAACCGCTTCAGAATCCGATGGTCGATGCGCAACGGAACTCCCGGGGGACGTCCCGCGGTACGCGGGCTCACGGCCCGCGCATCGTAAGGGTTGGCGGCAAGGGCCGCAACCCGAGTTTTTCCTTTCATTCCAGTGGGATGCGCAAGCGCCGCGGAACGTCTTCGAGGTGGCTCGCCGCCGCCTCGACGGCGGGTTCCGCGAGCCAGGGAACGACGCCGAGGCAGGGCGCGCGCAGCCGCTCGGAGAGCGTCGCGAGGTTCGCCTCGCGGCGGTCGAATCCGCGGTCGATGCCGTTGCCGATCCAGCCGGCGAGCTCGAGCCCGCGCGCCGCGATGGCTTCGGCCGTCAGGAGCGCGTGGTTGAGGCAGCCGAGCCGGAGCCCGACGACGAGGATCACCGCCATGCGGAGCAGCTGCGGCAGCTCGGCGAAGCTCCGGCTCGCGTCCAGGGGGACCAGGAAGCCGCCGGCCCCCTCGGCCACGACGACGCGCGCACGGGCCGCGAGCGCGCGATGCGCCTGCACGATGCGCGCGGTGTCGATCGCGACGCCCGACTCCGCCGCCGCGATGTGCGGCGCGACCGCCGCCTCGTAGAGGCAGGGATTCACGATCGCGTAAGCGTGGCGCTCGCTCGACTCCGCCTGCAGGAGCAGCGCGTCCCCGTTGGCGCGGCCCTCGGGGCCCGCCGTCGCACCGGCGGCCACGGGCTTCATGCCCGCGACGGAGACGCCCGCAGCGCGAAGGCGTCGCAGCAGGGCGGCGGTCAGGAGCGTCTTGCCGACGCCGGTGTCCGTGCCGGTGACGAAGAAGTCGCGGCGCATGCGCTGGCGGGAGCTCCCTTTTCGAGGTTCCGGGCGGCGAATTCCCAGTTGACCAGATGCGAGAGATACGCCGCAACGTACTCGAGGCGGCGGTTCTGGTAGTCCGGATAGTACGAGTGCTCCCAGAGGTCGAGCGTCAGGAGCGCCCGGTGCGGGGAGTCGGCGAAGCTGTCCGCATTCGCCGTGGTCTCGACCCGCAGCGCCCCGCCGTCCAGCACGAGCCAGGCCCAGCCGCTGCCGAAGTGCGCGGTCGCCGCCTTGATGAACGCCTCGCAGAAGCTCGCATGGCTGCCGAAGGAGTCGCGGATGCGGTCGGCGAGCAGACCCCGGGGCTCGCCGCCGCCACCCGGCTTCAGGCTGTTCCAGAAGAACTCGTGGTTCCAGGCCTGGGCCGAGGCGTGGAAGAGCCGCCGGTCGGGGTCGACGGCGCTCATGCGCACGATCCGCTCGAGGGGCGCCGATTCGAGCGGCGTGCCACGCACGAGCTTGACGGTGGTCTCGACGTAGCCCGCGTGATGGCGGCCGTGATGGAGGGATAGCGCCTCGCGCGAGAGCCAGGGCGCGAGCGCATCGAGTGCGAAGGGAAGCGGCGGCAGCGTCAGCGACATTTGATGTCTCCCGAATCTGCCCACAGCCTGGAACCGGAGGTTGCATTTGACAAACGATTAATTCTGGCCGTTGATATCGCCAAGATCGATGGATACCGAGCTCGCCCGCACCTTCCTGGCCGTGATCGCCACCGGCAATTTCGTCGCGGCCGCCGAGCGGCTGCACGTCACCCAGTCGACGGTCAGCACGCGGATCCGCCGCCTCGAGGACTCCCTGGGCGCGCGACTCTTCATCCGCAACAAGTCGGGTGCCGTGCTGACGCCGGCCGGCCGGCAGTTCGAGCGCCATGCGGCGCTGCTCACGCGCACGGTGGAGCAGGCGCGCCAGGAGGCGGGCATCGCGAAGGGTTTCCGCGCGACCTTGACCGTCGGCGGCCGCATCGGGCTGTGGGAAGAGCTGCTCGCGCGATGGCTGCCGGTGTTCGCAGGGCTCGCCCCCGACGTCGCGGTGCGCGCGATCGTCGGTTTCGAGGACGACCTCATGCAGTCGCTGATCGAGGGGCGCGCGCACGTCGGCGTGATGTACACGCCGCAGGCGCGGCCGGGCCTCGCAATCGAGCCGATCCTCGAGGAACGCCTCGTGATGGCATCGACGCGGCGCGACGCCTCGCCCGAGCCCGGACGCGACTACGTCTACGTCGACTGGGGCGCGGAGTTCTTCGCGCAGCACAGCCTCGCCTTCCCTGCGTTCGCGGGCGCTCCGCTCGCCGTCAACGTCGGCTGGCTCGGATTGCTGCACGTGTTCGGCGCCGGCGGCACCGGCTACTTCCCCGCGCGGCTCGTCGTCGCGCAGGAAGCGGCGGGGCGGCTGCATCGCGTCGCGGGCGCGCCGGAGTTCCGGCTCACCGCCTATCTCTGCCACGCGGCGAATGCGAACGACGAGGTGCTCGCGCTCGCGCTCGAGACAATCCGCCGCGTCGCCACCGAGGCGGCTTAAAGCCGCGGATGCCGCGCATCCATCGAGGAAAGCGATGACAAGCGCCTAAATTTATCGTTTGCCCGATTCGTGCGGCGGCTCCATGTTGGAGCACGGCAGATCGTGATGCCGGCCACTGGAGTCCGTCATGAAGCGCTGGAAGAAGGACGTCACCGCCAAGGTCGCGCGTGGCGAAGACGCGAACCCCCTCTGGATCATCAACGTCGCGATGGCGATCTTCTTCGTCGTCGCGGCCCTCCTGCTCGCGCTCGGCTGATGGCCGCCGCGCAGGCGCGCCGGCTTCCGGCGCCGCCGGTTGACGTCGCCCTCAAGCGGATCTACGAGAAACCCGCGCCCGACGACGGCTTCCGGGTCCTCGTCGACCGGATCTGGCCGCGCGGCATCAGCAGGCGCCGGGCCGCGCTCGACGAATGGATGGGGGACCTCGCACCGAGCTCTGCGCTTCGCGCCTGGTTCGGGCACGAGCCTTCGCGCTGGGACGAATTCCGGCGCCGCTACCTGGCGGAACTGCGATCGCGCCGCGAGTCCATCGCGGCGCTGCGCCGGCTCGCGACCGCGAAGCGCGTGACGCTCCTGTACGCGGCCCGCGATCCGCTCCGCAACAACGCGCGGGTGCTCAAGGAATTGATCGAAGGAGACTGAGGAAGGAGACCGACATGAAAGAAGCCCCCCGGAAAACCGTCGAGAAGGCGCGCGTCGTCACGCTGGACAACCCGCCGCCGCTCAACCCGTCCCGCAACGTGCTGGTGGCCGTCGTCGTCTGCGTCGCGCTCGCCGCAGCGATCTACTACGCATTCACGGTCGGCTGAGGATGGTCCTGATCCTCGCGCGCAGGCCCGGCAGCAACTGCCGCTCGAACCCCGGATGGCGCCTGAACCAGGGCGTGTTGCGCGGGGACGGATGAGGCAGCGGGACGTAGTCCGGCGCGTAATCGCGCCACGCACCGACCGTGGCAGCGAGCGTAGGCTTCCGCCGGCTCCCGAGGAACTGGCGTTGCGCGTGGGCGCCGACGAGCAACGTCAACTCGACGTGCGGCAGGCGCGCGAGCAGCGCATCGAGCCAGAGGCTCGCGCACTCGCGCCGCGGCGGAAGGTCGCCGCCCGCGCCGCGGCCGGGGTAGCAGAAGCCGACCGGGATGATCGCGATGCGCGACTCGTCGTGGAACTCGTCCTCGGCGACGCCCATCCACGCCCGCAGCCGCTCGCCGCTCGCGTCGTCCCAGGGGATGCCGCTGCGATGGACGCGCAGGCCCGGGGCCTGGCCGACCACCAGGATGCGCGCGCTCGCGGCGGCGCGCAGCACGGGCCGGGGACCGAGGGGCAGTTCCGACGCGCAGGCGCGGCAGGCGCGCACCGCCTCGAGCAGGGCGCCGAGGCTCTCAGGCATGCGGCGTGAAGCGGAAGCGGCAGACGTGACCGCCGCGCGCCATGCACTCGTGCAACGTGACCTTGCTCCCCGTGTACGAGGACAGCAGCGCGAGGTCGAAATGGCAGACCTCGGGATTCTTCGTCGCGAGCTCGTGGAAGACGCAGTTGTCCGCCTCGATCGCGGGCGCGCCGTCGACGTCCCGCGCGGTCCGCGCGTCGTAACCGAGCCCGTCCATGAGGCCCGCCAGCGCCTTCACTTTCGCGCGACGGTCGCCCGCGACGGGCGCCGCCTGCTGCAGCTGCGCGACGACGGCGGCGGCGATGCGGCCGAGCCGCAGGCGAAGGCCGGAGGTGCCGTGCTCGCGCTCCATCGCCTCGATCAGCAGCTGCGCGAACCAGGAATAGCGGCGCGGGAATTCCTCGCGGCCGCGCGGGGAGAGCACGTAGAGCCGCTCGGGCCGGCCGCCCGTCGGGCGCGTGTCGCCCGCCTCGACGAGGCCGTCCCGCATCAGCGCCGCGAGGTGCTGGCGTACCGCGGTGCGGGTCACGCGGGCGGCGCCCGCCATCTCGTCGATGCTGGCGCCACCCTTGTTCCGAAGCAGGTGGCGCATCAGGCGGTTGCGGCTCGCGCCGAAGGTTTCGCTCATGGCGGCTCCGGGAGCAGGAGGTACTTTTGGCATATTAGTATTTCATTAGTGCCTTTGTCGACCTATAACGGCATCAACCATCCAGACGACGGAGAACGCCATGAAGCTTTCACTGCCCGCCCTCATCGCCGCCGCCGCAGCCGCGACACTCAGCCTTCCCGCCGCCGCCCACGATGCGCCGATGGCGAAGGCCGCGGAGCCGGCCGTGATCGCGACGAAGCTGGCCGATGCCCGCGCAGCCCAGCGAGACCTCTGGATCGGGCACGTCTTCTGGGTCCGCAACGTGGTTCTCGCGACCTTCGAGGGCGACAGGGAAGCCGCGACCGCGGCGGAGGCGCAGGTCGTGACGAACGCGAAGGCGATCGCGGCCTCGATCGAGCCGTTCTACGGCAAGCCCGCCTCCGAGCAGCTCTTCAAGCTGCTGGCCGGGCACTGGGGCGCGATCAAGGCGGACCTCGACGCGGCCCATGCCGGCGACAAGGCGGGCCGGGATGCCGCGATGGCGAAGCTCCTCGCGAACGCCGAGGAGATCGCGAAGTTCCTGAGCGGCGCGAACCCGAACCTGCCGCACGACACGGTGAAGGGCCTGCTCGTCGCGCACGGCTCGCACCACGTGCAGCAGATCAGCGAGGTCAAGGCGCGCCAGTTCGACGCCGAGGCGAAGACCTGGGCCGCGATGAGCACCCACATGTACGTGATCGCGGATGCGCTCGCGGACGGGACCGCGAAGCAGTTCCCGGACAAGTTCCGCTGAGGAAAGGCTGCGCTCCCATGAATGCGGTGCTGAGACCCGCCCCGTTGCCCGACGTGCAGTCGCGCCCGGACACGCGGAACCTCCCGATCGAGGCGGCCGGGATCCAGGGCCTGCGCTCGCACGCGACCGTGCTCGTGCACGGCCGCCCGGTGCCGACGCTCGCGACCTGGTCGCTCTCGGTCGCCGTGCCCGCCGCGGCACGCGGGACCCACATGTCGCGCTTCGTCGCGCTCGTAGAGGCTGAGCGCGCCCCGATCACGCCGGCGTCGCTTCGCGCAATGCTCGCGCGCATGCTCGAGCGCCTCGCCGCGACGAGCGGCGTGCTGGAAGTCGCGTATCCGCTGCTCCTGCCGAAGCGGGCTCCCGTGAGCGGCGCCCTGAGCCACGTCGACTACGGGGTGCGCTGGCGGCTGGCCGTTACCGCGGAAGGCGTACGTCCGCTGCGCCTCACGGTCACGGTGCCGGTGACGACGCTCTGCCCCTGCTCGAAGGAGATCTCCGACTACGGCGCGCACAACCAGCGCTCGCTCGTCACCGTCACCGCGGAACTCGCGGCCGACCTCGAGCCCGAAGCGCTGATCGCCGCGGCCGAGCGCAGCGCGTCCTGCGAGCTGTACGGACTCCTGAAGCGCGAGGACGAGAAGGCGGTCACCGAGCGTGCCTACGAGAACCCGAAGTTCGCGGAGGACCTCGTGCGCGACGTCGCGCTCGAGCTCGCGCGCGATCCGCGGGTCGCGGGCTACGAGGTGCTGGCCGAGAACCTCGAGTCGATCCACAACCATTCCGCGTTCGCGCGGCTTCGCGGCGGCGACCCCCTCCATGCCGGCACTTGAGGCACGGCTGGCCGCCGCGGAGCCGCTTTCCGGCGGGACCTCGGCATTCCACTTCGGGAAGCCGGCGGGTTTCCGCTTCAAGCCGGGGCAGACGATCGACCTCTCGCTGGGCGAGGCGGGCAAGCACACGTTCTCGCTCGTGAGCGCGCCGGGCGAGGACCGGCTCACGATCGCGACGCGCCTGCGCGGCAGCCCGTTCAAGCGGGCGCTGGCCGCGCTCGCGCCCGGCGCGACGGCGACGATCGAGGGGCCCTACGGATCGCTCACGCTGCACGGCGACGCCGCGCGGCCCGCCGTCCTCGTCGCCGGCGGCATCGGCATCACGCCGTTCATGAGCATGCTGCGCCACGTGGCGAGCCAGGGGGTGGCGCGACCCATCACGCTCGTCTACTCGAACCGGCGTCCGGAGGAGGCGGCTTTCCTCGGCGAATTGCGCAGGCTCGAGCAGCGCCTGCCGGGCTTCCGGCTGTTGCCCACGATGACGGGCATCGCCGCGGGCGAGGACGGTTGGACCGGACGGGCCGGGCGGATCGACGAGGCGCTGCTGCGGGAAGCGGTCGGGTAGGGCGCGAAGCCGGTCTGCTACGTCACCGGCTCGCCGGCCTTCGTGGCGGCGCTGCGCGAAAAGCTCGAGCGGCTCGGCGTCGCCGAAGACGACCTGCGCAGCGAGGAATTCTCCGGCTACTGACGGCGGCGCGGGATGTCATCGAGGGGCACCGCGAATTCCCCGCCCGCGCGCCGCGCGCGCTGCGCGGGCGTCGCGCCCCAGGCCTGCCCGAAGACGGCTTCCCAGGTGGCGGGCAGGACGCCGCCGGAGCGGAACGATTCGTAGGCTTCCGACATCGCGGAGAGCCGCGCGCGTCCCGTGAGCCCGCGCGCGCGCGCCGCCGCCGCATTCTGCGCGCCGATCGCGTGCAGGTCCCGCATCAGCGAGCGCGCATCGGGGTAGGTGAGCCGGTAGCGCGACACGTCCATCACGGGCTCGGCGAACCCGGCGCGCACGAGCCCGTCGCCGAGGTCGTGCATGTCGGTGAACGGGTGGACGTGCTCGCCTCCGTCGACGGTCTGCCAGGCTGCGCGCAGCTCGCCGAGCGTGTCCGGCCCGAGCGTCGAGAACGTGAAGAGCCCGCGCGGCGCGAGGACGCGCGCCACGGCCGCGAAGACGCCGTCGACGTCCTCGCACCAGGGCAGCATCAGGTTGCTGAACACGAGGTCGAAGCTCGCCTCGTCGAACGGCAGGGACTCCGCCTCCGCGAGCACGCGCTCGACGCGTGACGTGCCGTCCCGCGCTGCCACGGCCTCGAGCATGGCGGGGGAGAAGTCGAGGGCGACGATGCGCGCGGCGGGCCAGCGCGCGGCGAGCAGGGCGGCCCCTTCGCCCGTGCCGCAGCCGAGGTCGAGGATCGCGGCGGGCGTGAACGCGATGTAGTCGAGGCGCCGGAGCATCGTCTCGCGAAGCTCGCGCGCGAGCACGGCGGCGTCGTCGTAGCCGGCGCTCGCGCGATCCGCGTAGCGGCGGATGGCCGCGCGGTCGAGTAGCCCGGCCCGCGCGCCGGCCGGGTCGCGGCCGGTCATGGACGCAGCGCGTCGGCGAGCGCCGCGACGAGGCCCTCGAGGTCTGCATCGCGGTGCGCCGCGGAGAGGGCGATGCGCAGGCGGGAGGTTTCCTCCGGCACCGTCGGCGGCCGGATGGCGGCGACGAAGTAGCCCCGCTCGAGGAGCCGGGCGCTGGCCGCGAGCGCGGCGTCCGCCCGGCCG
>DASSUY010000132.1:0-3292 GCA_035706525.1 Steroidobacteraceae bacterium | reverse complement strand
CGATCGCGACCCTCGCGGGGCCCCTCGCGCTGCCCGTGGTCCGCTACGAGGGACGCCTGCACGGCTCGGGACGCCACGGCTCGATCGTCGCGGCGGGACTCGCGCCGACCACCGATTTCGTGGCCGGGGCGCTCCTCGAGGTCGAGCGCCGGGAGCCGCAGCTCACCCTGAATTCGCCGCTGTCGCTGTCCGGCGCGGAATTCCGCCGGGAAACGGCCGGGGCCGACGTCGTCGCGGTGGAGCTGCCCTGGCTCTGGCGCTTCGCGCTGCCGGCCGGCGGCCTGCGCATCCCGTCGTGGATTTCACAGGAGCTGCGCGCGCCCGCGGGCGGCGTTCTCGCGGTACCGAACGCCGTGCGGAAGGAAGCCCAGCGCCACGCGCGGCGCGAGGCCTACGAGGTCGACATCTGCCGGGGCGGCGCGGAAATCGACGCCTTCTACCGGAACTACTACCAGCCCTACGTGACGCAGCGGTTCGGCACCGGCGCGCTCGTCGTCGACCTCGCCCGTTTCCGCGCGGTCAGCCATGGCATGTCGCTCGCGCGCCTGCATGCGGGCGGCGAATGGGTCGCGGGGATGCTGTTCCGCATCTCAGGCAGGACCCTGCACCTCGGCTGGTTCGGATCGCGCGCGTTCCCCGCGCGCCCGGGCGCGAGCGAGTCGCTCGACGTCCGCGTGATCGAGCACGCAGCCGCCGCCGGCGCGAGTCGCGCCGTACTCGGCCATTCCCGGCCGAGCCTCGCGGACGGCGTCGTCCGCTACAAGTCCCGTTTCGGCGCCGAGATCCGCATGCCGCGCTTTCCGCAGCGGGTCATCGGCATCGAGGCGCGGCGCGCGTCTGCGGAAGTCGCGATGGCCCTCGACGCCGCGCAATTCGTCGGCTTCCCCGGCGGCGGATCCGGGATGCGGGTGCTCCGCTTCAGGCCTGCTCCTTGAGCCGGTTTTCGGGATCCCTGGACTCCCAGCGGACGCCGAGGCGGGCCAGCATGCGCTTGAGCGGGGCCTTCACGATGAAGTACGCCACGAACACCGCGACGAGGAAGGGCTTGCGCTGGTACAGGTGCACCGCGACCGTCTCGCGCATCTGCGTGGCCCAGCGCGACTTGTTCGTCAGGAAGCCGCCGAGGAAGTCGTACTCGTCGAGCCCGGCGCCGAAGCATTCCTCTAGCTCGAGTGCCTCGAGATAGGTACCGGCAGAATGCTTCGAGTACGCAGCGTCGTTGACGATGTGGAGCGAGTAGTAGCGGCGCCGGTGCAGGATGCCGAACGTCGCCGCGACCATGTGCCCGTCGATCCGAAGGCAGCGGAATATGAAGTCGCCGGTCGCGCCGAATTCGGCGGCGAGCTGCAGGTAGAACCGGCAGTGCTCGACGCTCTGCGAGGCCCCGATCCCGGCCTTGGCCTTCCAGCTGCGCTGCTCGAGGGCCGCGTACTCGAGCAAGAGCCCCTGCAGCCGTTCGGTGTCGCCCCTGACGCTTTCGTAAGCGAGCTTGCCCTCCGCCTCGAGCTTGCGCCGTGCCGCCTTGAGGTTCTTCCGGAACTTCTGCGACTTCGACGCGAGCAGTTCCTTCCAGGTCCCCTCGAAGCGCAGGTAGGGGCAGCGCGAGCTCGGCGTCCGCCCGTGCAGGAGGCCGCGCCGCGTGAGCGCGGCGCAGAAGGCCTCGAGCGCGGGGTCGCCGGCCGTCTGCTCGTGGAACCAGGCGAAATCCCACTGGCCGCGCCGCGCGAGCAGCGCGCCCGCGACGGCCTCGGCGCACTCGGCGGCCCGATGCGGGAACAGGAAGCCGGGGCGGTCGACCTCCCAGGGAGCACCCAGGAAGCTCAGCTGGCGCTGCTCGCGGCCGTGGAGCGGCACCAGCGAGACCTGGAACGGCGCGATGCCGATGACCTCGGCGCCCTCGCAGACCGCGACGACGAGCAGCCGCCGCGTCAGCGCGAAATTCCGGACCCAGGCGCACTGGTAGCGATGCGTCTGGAAGGCGGTCAGCGCAGGCAGCGCCCGCTCGATGCGGCGCCATTCCTCGCCGAGCGCCACGAGGCCCTCCTCCGTGTCGATCACGCGCACGCCGAGGTGACGCCCGGACTGCGTCGTGTACGACTCCGCGGGCGGCTTCGCGGCAAGCTGCGCGCGCCCATCGGCCGCGTCTCCTTCGAGCTGTCGCCACACGACCAGCGACGCCTCCTCGCCGGAGCGCGTCCTGACGCCGTCGAGGCGCGTCGCCATGCGCCCCCCGAGCCTTTGTATGATCGCCGCGTGACGCTCCCAGAGCTCCGACGTGCCGCGGATGGAATGCGCGACCACCGGAAGGCCCGGATACTCGATGCGCACCTCGCGGGCGAAGGCCTGCAGCAGCCGGATGAGCTGGCGCCGGTACATCGGCCGCACGGCGATGTCTGCGATGTACACGTTGTCCCCGAGGCCGGCCTCGGGATACTCCGTGCCGTCGTCGACGTGGGCGAGCAGGTAACCGACGAGGCGGTCGTCCTCGAACAGGCCGAGGTTCAGCGAGGAGTAGTTCTCGTCCTCGAACCGGAGCCGGGCCGCGATCAGCGACTCCTCCTCCTGCACCTCGGGCGGATAGATCTCGCGCTCGAGCGCGACGACGCTCCCGAGATGATGCGCGGAGAGGCGTGCGACCTGGATGTGCGCCATGCGGGAATTCTGGCACAGGGCGCGCCGGCCGAAATGCGCGGTGCATCGTGAATACGCGTCCCGAGTTGCCGGAACCCGCGCAGGTCGCGCGCCCGCCGCCCGCGCCGGGCCCGCGCGGCCTCGCGCGAATCCGCTCCGCCGTCGAGCGCGCGTACTGGGACTCGCGGGAGTTCCTCGACTCCGCGTCCGAGCGCCACGCAGGCGCGCTCACGTTCGCCGGCAAGGAGCGGAAATCCGGCAAGCCGATGCGGCTCTTCTACTTCGGCTCCGGCAACCACCTCGCCTGGGTGCGCGACCTCGCGTTCTCCGAGTGCGAGCTCGAATCGGAGCGACTGCGCATCCCCGCCTGGCGCGCGCGTCGCGAGGTCGAAGCGGCCGCCCCGCGCGTCGACCTCGTGGTCGCGGACATGCCCTGGCCCTGGGAGCGCTGCCTCCGGGGGCGGGGCCTCGTCGAGGTGCCGGCCTGGATCAACCAGCGCTTCGAGTTGCCCGGGCGCTGGCCGGATGTCTTTCCGCGGCTGCGGCGGTCGGCGCGCGGCGAGGACCTGCGCGCGATACGGAAGCAGGGCTTGACCTACCGGCTCGTCCGCGACGAGGTGGCGATACGCCGGTTCTACGAGGAGATGTACGTGCCGCACCT
>DASSUY010000131.1:0-10524 GCA_035706525.1 Steroidobacteraceae bacterium | reverse complement strand
CCTTCGGGCCGCTCCCGCCGCCGGCCGTCCACGTACAGGCCGTCGCGCTCGAGGCGGAACTCGGCGCAGTCGCCGAAGCCGATGTACGAGTAGCGCGCGATGCGAAGCCCCTGCTCCACGCTCTCCAGCAGGAAGCGCGGCCGGAACGGGCGCAGCTTCAGGAAGGCCGAGACCGGCGTGTCGAGATCGGCGGCGATGTCATAGCTCGGCAGCATCAATTTCACCCGTGCAAAAGCAGAAAACCCACCTCCGGTGCGTCCGGAGATGGGCCTGGCGTGTACGGTGCTCAGCTAGAAATCGTTTCGGGTACTACGCAACCAGCGCCCACTCCGGGGAGTGGCGCCACCACCAGCGGAAGCCGGAAGCCTTGTGGATTGCGTGCATCGGCATCGAGTATCCGCCCGCCGCCGGGCGCGGGTCAAGCGCGCGCCTCCTCGCGGACATAAGGCGCGTGGCGGTAATACTTGGGCCGATCATCCAGCCGGACGTGCAGCCAGCCGACGCCGAGCCCCGCCGTGCTGAGCCAGACGGGCTTCCCGCCGAGCCGGATTTTCATCGCCGCGCCAACGGCTTGCCAGAGCGCGTCCTGCTGCTCATCCGGCGCCGTCGCGACGAAGCGCGCGAGGTGGCTGTAGTCGCTCTTCGGGTCGCCCGGACAAGGCGCAACCAGCTTCGCATCCGCGCTCAGGTTGTCGAAGATCGCGACCTGGCAACCCGGCGAGAAGTGTTCGGCAAACGCCCGCGGTTCCGCCGACAACGTCGCGAGTTCCGGACTCGCGACGAAGACGCATTCGAACGGGCGCGAGGCGTTCGCCGCGGTGACGGGCGGGCATTCCCAGGCGTAGGCGTCGAACGCCACGGCGCGAAGGCTCGCAATCCAGGACCGGCGGAACGCAGCGTCCGCGCTCCAGCCGGCAAGCACGCCCCTGAGAGACATCGGGCAATCCTGCGAATCGACCAGCGACCTGCGCTGCGTCGTCGCGTTGATCGTTTCGACGCGAACCCGCCACATGATCTCGTCGCGCGTCCGCTTCAGGCGTCAGGAACGCTCAGCGGCAGCTTGAGATAGCTGCGCCCGTTCGATTCCGCCGGCGGCGCCGTCCCGCCGCGGATGTTGAACTGCACGGCCGGGTAGATGAGCGCGGGCAGCTCGAGCGTCGCGTCGCGCTTCTGGCGCATCGCCGTGAAGTCGGCCTCGCTCGTGCCCTCCTTGACGTGGATGTTGGCCGCGCGCTCCTCGGCGATCGTCGTCTCGCAGCGCGCCTCGCGCCCGCCCGCCTTGTAGTCGTGGCAGACGAAGACGCGCGTCTCGCCAGGCAGCTCGAACAGCCGGCGGATGGAAGCGTAGAGGACGCCCGCGTCGCCGCCCGGGAAGTCGCAGCGGGCCGTGCCGGAGTCCGGCATGAAGATGGAGTCCCCGACGAAGACGGCGTCCCCCACGAGGTAGCTCAGGCTGTCGCTCGTATGGCCGGGCGTCGCGATCACGCGCGCCGCGAGCGAGCCGATCGTGAACGTCTCGCCGTCCGCGAACAGCGTGTCGAACTGGCGGCCGTCCGTCGCGAACGCGGGCTCGAGGTTCAGGATCTCCCGGAACGTGCGCTGCACCTCGCGGATGCCCTGGCCGATCGCCACCCGGCCGCCGATGCGGCCGCGGAGCCACTGCGCGGCGCTCAGGTGGTCGGCGTGCGCATGCGTCTCGAGGATCCACTCGTTGGTCAGGCCGTTGCCGGAGACGAAGTCCGCGATCGCCGCGGCGCTCGTGGCGGCGGCCCGCCCCGACTTCGGGTCGAAGTCCAGCACCGGGTCGACGACCGCCGCGCGGCGCGTCGCCGGGTCGGCGACCACGTAGCTCCAGGTGCCGCTGGATTCGTGCCGGAATGGCGTGACCTCGGGGCGCATCCGGCCGACAAACTAGCACGGAATCCCGCGGCGTATAATCGCGCGGTGGCGGACTTCGAAAAACTCGGCGCCTTCTACCTGGGCCGCGGCTACGACGCCGCAAAGGACGCCCTCGCCGACGAGCCGCTGATGTACGACTCCCGCGACCTGACCACCCATGCCGTCTGCGTCGGCATGACGGGCAGCGGCAAGACCGGGCTCTGCATCTCCCTCCTCGAGGAGGCCGCGCTGGACGGCATCCCGGCCCTCGTGATCGATCCCAAGGGGGACATCTCGAACCTCCTGCTGACCTTCCCCGGGCTCACGCCCGCCGAGTTCCAGCCGTGGATCGACCCGGCCGAGGCGGCGCGCAAGGGCACGACCGCCGAGGCGCTCGCGGCGAAGACCGCGGAGACCTGGAAGAACGGCCTCGCCGAATGGGGCGAGGACGGCGAGCGCATCCGGCGCTTCCGGGAGTCCGTCGACATCGCGATCTACACGCCGGGGAGCACCGCCGGCCTTCCGCTCTCGATCCTGCGCTCCTTCGCCCCGCCTCCCGCCGGAAGCGACGCGGGCGCGACGCGCGACCGCATCTCCGCCGCGGTCTCGGGCCTCCTCGGCCTCGTCGGCATCGCCGCGGACCCGCTGAAGAGCCGCGAGCATATCCTGCTGTCCGCCATCATGGACGCGGCCTGGAACAAGGGCAGCGCGCTCGACCTCGCGGGACTCATCGGCGCGATCCAGAAGCCGCCCTTCGACAAGGTCGGCGTATTCGACGTCGAGACCTTCTATCCGTCCAAGGACCGGCTCGAGCTCGCGATGGCGGTGAACAACCTGCTCGCCGCGCCCGGGTTCGCCAACTGGCTCGAGGGCGAGCCGCTCGACGTCCAGCGGCTGCTGTTCACCGCGGAGGGCAGGCCGCGCATCTCGATCGTTTCGATCGCGCACCTGAACGACGCCGAGCGCATGTTCGTCGTCACGCTGGTCGCGAACGAGCTGGTCGCCTGGATGCGGCGCCAGCCCGGCACCTCGGCGCTGCGCGCGATCTTCTACATGGACGAGATCTTCGGCTACTTCCCGCCGACGGCGATGCCGCCCTCGAAGCTGCCGATGCTGACGCTGATGAAGCAGGCGCGCGCCTTCGGGCTCGGCGTCGTCGTCGCGACGCAGAATCCCGTGGACCTCGACTACAAGGGGCTTTCGAACGCGGGCACCTGGTTCATCGGCCGGCTGCAGACGGAGCGCGACCGCGACCGTGTGATCGACGGCCTGCTCTCCGCGCAGGCGGGCGCCGGCTTCGACCGCGGCGAGCTCGCGAAGCTCATGGCGGGCATCGCGCCCCGCGTCTTCCTCATGCGGAACGCCAACGACGACGCGCCGACGCTCTTCCGCACGCGCTGGGCGCTCTCCTGGCTGCGCGGCCCGCTGACGCTGCCCGAGATCTCGAAGCTCATGGAGGGCCGGCGACGCGTTTCCGCGGAAACGCCGGCTCCTGCCGCGGCCCCCTCGCCTAAGGCGGCCGGTCGTCCCGTCCTTCCGGCAGGCGTCGAGGAGATCTTCCTCGCCGCGAAACCGGGCGACGGCGCGCTCACCTATCGCCCGCGGATCCTCGCGACCACGGAGCTGCACTACGTGGACAAGGCCGCCGGCATCGACAGCTGGACGCGCAGCGCCCGCCTCGCGGATTTCGGCGACACGACACCCGACTGGTCGCAGGCGACCGACATTCCCGCGATCGAGTCGGTGACCGCGCAGGGGCCCGTGGAGGGCGCCGGTTTTGCGGAACTTCCCGCAGCCGCCCTCGCCGCCAGGAACTACGCGGCCTGGTCGAAGGACCTGGAGGCGGCGCTCTATCGCGACGGCGCGGTCGAGCTCCTCGCCGCGAGATCGCTGAAGCTCACGTCGAACCCGGGCGAAAGCGAAGGCGATTTCCGCGCGCGCATCGCGCAAGCCTTGCGCGAGCACCGGGACGCCGCGGTCGCGAAGCTCCGCGAGAAGCACGCCGCGAAGCTCAAGTCGCTGGACGATCGCCTCCGCCGCGCATCCGACCGCGTCGAGCGCGAGAAGGCGCAGTACTCGCAGCGCAAGCTCGATACCGCGGTGTCGATCGGGACCTCGATCCTGGGCGCGATCTTCGGCGGTCGCAGCACCGCCGCGACCCGCGCCGGCTCCGCGGCCCGTTCCGCCGGCCGCGCGATGAACGAGCGCGGCGACGTCGCGCGCGCGGGCGAGAGCCTCGAGGCCCTGACGGCCGAGCGCAACGCCCTGCTCGAGTCCATCGAACGCGAGGCCGCGACGCTCGCCGCGAGCCTGGACCCGGAGGGCGTCACCCTGGAGAAGATCCGCATCGCACCGCGGAAGTCCGACATCGCCATCGGCCGCATCGCCCTCGCCTGGGAGCCCTGGCGCGCCGGCCCCGACGGCTTCCCGCGCCCGGCGTCGACGCTGTGATCGGCGCCGCCGTCCGCCACGCCCGCCTCGGCGCGTTCGCGCTGCTCGCCGCCCTGGCGGTGCTCTCCGCCTGCAGCGGGCCGCCGCCGGAGCCGCCGCTCGGCCTCTATCGCGCGGTCGCGACGACCGACGGCGGCGACCTGCCCTTCGGGCTCGAGCTCGCGCGCGAGGACGGGGCGCTCGTCGCCTACCTCATCAACGGGCCGGAGCGCGTGCGCGCCACGAACGTGACGCTCGACGGCGGGAACCTCACCGTGCAGATGCCCGGCTACCAGAACCGCATCGTCGCCTCGTTCCGCGACGGCCGCTTCGAGGGCCAGCTCGAGATCCTCCGGCCGCGCGGCATCGTGCGGGCGCTCCGCCTCGTCGCCATTCCCGGCGAGAACTGGCGGTTCTTCCCGAAGCCGGACGCGAAGCCGCTCGACTTCTCCGGCCGCTGGGCGCTGACCTACCGGGACCCGGACGGCGTCGAGTCGCCGGCCGTCGCCGAGCTGACGCAGGACGGGCACGTCGTGAACGGCACGGTGATGCGCGCGAGCGGCGACGACCGCTACCTCGCGGGCGAGGCGCGCGGCGACACGCTTTTCCTCTCGCGCTTCGACGGCGGCACGGCCTACCTGATCCTCGCGCGCCTCGGGCCCGACGGGCTGCTGACGGGCGAGCAGTACACGGGCGGCGGCTCGAAGGACACGTTCTCCGGCCGCCGCGACCCGTCGGCGGCACTCGACCGCTCGGCCGGCCAGTCGGCGCTCAAGCCCGGCGTCGACCGTCTCTCCTTCACCTTCCCGGACCTCGACGGGCGCCCGGTGACGTATCCCTCCGAGCGCTACCAGGGCAAGGTCGTCCTCGTCACGATCGGCGGAAGCTGGTGCCCCAACTGCCACGACGAGGCGGAGTTCCTGAAGTCACTGCTCGCGACCCGGCGCGAGAAGGGGCTCGAGGTCATCCAGCTCATGTTCGAGCGCACGCTCGACTTCGAGAGCCAGGCGAAGGGCGCGCGGGCCTTCGCCGGGAAGTTCGCGATCGACTATCCCGTGCTCGTCGCGGGCACGGTCACGGACGATGAGCCGCTGCGGAAGCTGCCGGAGCTCGCGGCGCTCAAGGCCTACCCCACGATGCTCGCGATCGACCGCAAGGGCGTCGTGCGCGCGGTCCACACGGGCTTCGCCGGACCGGCGACGGGCACGCATTTCGAGGAGCAGACGCGCGAGCTGACGGCGCTGGTCGACGGGCTGCTCGCCGAGCCGGGCTGAGCGTTTCCGGGCTTGCGCGGCGTCTTCCTCGACTTCGGCACCGTCAGCAACGGGGACCTCGATCCCGCGCCGCTCGCGCGCGCGGTGCCCGGCCTCGTGATCCACGGGCGCACGCCGCAGCCGGAGGTCGCCGCGCGCATGGCGGGCTTCGAGGCGGTGTTCGCCAACAAGTCCGTCATCGACCGCGCCGCGATCGCCGCCAACCCGCAGCTTCGGCTCGTCGCGCTGACGGCGACCGGCGTCGACAACGTCGACCTCGCCGCCGCGCGCGAGGCGGGCGTCGCGGTCTGCAACCTGCGCGACTACTGCACCGAGTCCGTCGCCCACCATGCCTTCGCGATGCTGCTCGCGCTCACGCGGCGCCTTCGCGACTACGACGCGCTCGCGCGCTCGGGGCGATGGCAGGATGCCGGGCAGTTCTCCGTGTTCCCCTACCCGATCCGCGAGCTGGGCGGCCGGACGCTCGGCATCGTGGGCCACGGCACGCTCGGCCGCGCGGTCGAAGCGATCGCCCGCGCCTTCGGCATGCACGTCCAGGTCGCGAACCGGCCCGGCGGCGCGCCAGCCGCCGGCCGCCGCGACCTCGACGAGATGCTGCCGGAGCTGGACGTGCTCTCCCTGCACTGCCCGCTCACCGGGGCGACGCGGGGGCTCGTGAGCCGCGCACGCCTCGCCCGCATGAAGCCCGATGCGGTGCTGATCAACACGGCGCGCGGCGCGCTCGTCGACGCCGCGGCGCTCGCGGAGGCGCTGAAGGCCGGGCGCCTCGGCGGCGCCGGCATCGACGTGCTGGAGCGCGAGCCGCCGCCGCCCGGCCACCCGCTGCTCGATCCCGCCGTCCCGAATCTGATCCTGACGCCGCACGTCGCCTGGGCTGCGCGCGAGGCGCGCCAGCGCTGCCTCGACGAGCTCGCCCTCAACGTGGAGTCCTTCCTCGCCGGCGGGCGGCGGAACCGGGTCGTTTAAAGGGGACAGCCACCTTTAAAGGGAGGGACGTGTAAAAGGGGACGCTCACCTTTTCTGGTCCAAGTGGTGGCAATAGCCAGTCGACGTCACCGATTGCCAGAAAAGGTGAGCGTCCCCTTTTACACGTCTCCTTTTTCCTCCAGCTTCGTGAACCGGTCCACCACGACCGTCGTCACGACGTCCGAGCCGACGTTCACCATGGTCCGCGTCATGTCGAGCAGCCGCTCGACGCCGAGGACGATGCCGATGCCTTCCGGCGGAACGCCGAAGGCGGCGAGCAGGCCCGCCACCATCGGCAGCGCGCCGCCCGGGATCGCGGCGACGGCGACCGCGGAGAGGACGGCGAGCAGCACGAGCGTCACCTGGTGGGCGAAGGACAGCTCGATGCCGAACACCTGCGCGATGAACAGCACGACGCAGCCCTCGAACAGCGCCGTGCCCGACATGTTCATCGTCGTGCCGAGCGGCAGGACGAAGCCCGCGACCGGCGCCTTGACGCCGAGGTCCTCGCGCGCGGCGGCCAGCGCCGTCGGGAGCGCCGCCGCGCTCGAGCTGGTCGCGAAGGCCGTCGCCAGCACCGGCCGGATCAGCTTGAACGTCTCCAGCGGATTTCGCCTGGCGAGCAGCCTCAGCCACACCGACATGGTCCCGAAGAGGTGCAGCAGCATCATCGCGATGCAGCCCGTGACGAACATGCCGAGTGCGACCACGATGTCCCAGCCAATCTTGACGACCACGCTGTAGATCATCGCGGGCACCGCGTACGGGGCGAGCCGCAGGGCGAAGTGCACGATGCCGGTCATCAGCTCGTTGACGAGCGAGAGCCCCGAGCGCAGCTGGTCGCGCCGCTCCTGCGGAAGCTTGAGCGCCGCGGCGCCGACCAGGATCGCGAACAGGATCAGCGGCAGGATGTCCCCCAGGGCGTTCCGGTTGTTGCCGATGAAGGCGCCGAACAGGTTCCGCGGCATGAACATCTCGACGATCGTCATCGGCGTGACGTCCGGCGCGCCGGCGCGCTTCTCGATGTGCGCCGCCGCGTCCCCGCCGTACTCCTGCAGCAGCCGCGCCTGCGAATCCGGGTCCATCGCATTGCCGGGCTCGAGCAGGTTCATCATCACGAGGCCGAGCGCGACCGCGATCGCCATGTTCAGGAAGAACAGCAGGAAGGTCCGGACGGCCATCGGCCCGAGCTGCGACAGCCGGCCGAGCTGCGCGACGCCGCTCGCGAGCGAGGCGAATATGAGCGGCAGGATCACGAAGAACAGCATCCGCAGGAAGACCTGGCCGATCGGCTCGAGCACGAACGTCGCGAAGTTCCGCGCGGCGTCGAGGACGCCGGGGAAGGCCTCCCCGACGAGCAGCGTGAGCCCGCCGGCAGCGGCGCCGGCGAGCAGTCCCCACAGGATGCGATTGGCGAGCCGGGTCCCGATGTCGGCCGTCATGTGTCCACTCCCCGGCTGCGGCCGGCGCCCGCCATGTTACCCGGTCCCATCGGCCGCACCGACACCGACTTGACGAGGACGTGCAGCGGCAAGGCCGGACGAAGGCCGAGCGAACGTGTCGCCGCGCGGGTGACGCGCGCGACGATCCTCGGGCCCCCGATGTCCAGCTCCACGAGGTCGGAGTGCGCGTCGTCCGCGGCGACGGAGACGACGGTCGCCGCGATCGCATTCCGCACGCTGAGGCCGCGCGGCTCCTCGAGCGCGAGGATCAGGTCCTTCGCCAGCAGCTGCACCCGCATCCGGCTGCCGACCGGCTCGTCCGACAGGACGCGCAGCGTCGCCGTGCCGACGCGCAGCCGCGCGAGTCCCGCCTCCTCCTCCCGCGCGACGATCTCCCCGTCGAGCACGGCGCCGACGGCGTCGGGCCCCGCGAGTTCACGAAGCACGGCGCTGCGGCTGATCGTCGCGAGGTCCCCGCTCGCGACGACGCGCCCGCGGTCCATCAGCGCGAGGTGGGTCGCGAGGCGCAGCACCTCGTCGAAGCGGTGGGTGACGTAGACGATCGGGACCGAGAAGCGCTCGCGCAGCCGGTCGAGGAACGGCAGGACTTCGTCGCGGCGCGCGGCGTCGAGCGAGGCGAGCGGCTCGTCGAACAGCATGAGCCGCGGGCGCGCGAGCAGCGCCCGCCCGATCGCGACGCGCTGGCGCTCCCCGCCCGAGAGGCCGCCCGGCCGGCGGCCGAGCAGCGGCCCGAGGCCGAGGAGCGCGACGACCTCGTCGAACTCCGCGGCGGCCCCGCCGCCCTTCGCGCGCGTCATGCCGTAGCGCAGGTTCCCCTCGACGTCGCGGTGCGGGAAGAGCCGCGAGTCCTGGAACACGTAGCCGATGCCGCGCCGCTCGGCCGGGATGCCGACGCCCCCGGCCGTGTCGACGAGCGCCTGGCCGCCGAGGCGTACGTGGCCCGCGTCCGGGTCGACGAGGCCCGCGATGATGTCGACGAGCGTCGTCTTGCCGCATCCGGAGGGGCCGAAGAGCGCGACGACGCCCGCCTCCGGCAGCGCGAATGCCGCATCGAGCAGGAAGCCGCCCCGGCGCTTCTGGACCGCGACGTCGAGCACGTGCGCTACGGCCCCAGCGTCCGCCGCATGCGCCGCGCGAGCCATTCCGCGACGAGGAGTCCCGCGAGCCCCAGCACGAAGGACACGATCGCGATGCGCGCGGCGAGCCCCTCGCCGCCCGGCGTCTGGATCGCCGTGTAGAGCGCGAGCGGCAGCGTTCGCGTCTCGCCCGGGATGTTCGAGACGAAGGTGATGACCGCGCCGAACTGGCCGAGCCCCGCGGCGAACGCCGTCACCGCACCCGCGAGCACGCCGGGCAGCATGAGCGGCAGCGTCACCGAGAAGAACCGGTCGAAGGGGCCGGCGCCCAGCGTCCGGGCCGCATCCTCCAGCCGGCGATCCACGGACTCGAGCGACAGCCGGATCGTGCGCACCATGAGCGGGAAGGACATCACCGCCGTCGCGAGCGCCGCGCCCGCGGTCGTGAACACGAGCTGCACGCCGAACTGCCGGTCGAGCCAGCCGCCGACCGGCCCGCGCACGCCGAACAGCAGGAGCAGCAGGTAGCCGACGACGACCGGCGGCAGCACGAGCGGCAGGTGCACGAAGGCGTCGAATACCGTGCGCCCCACGAATCGCCGCCGCGCCAGCAGCCACGCGACGAGCACGGCGAACGGCAGGCTGAAGAGGACGCTGCGGCCCGCCACCGAGAGGCTCAGCAGGAGCGCCTGCCGCAGCACCTCCCCCGGCGCGTCCATCAGGCGACGCCCGCCGCGGCCGCGACGTAGGCGCAGAAGTCGCAAGCCGGCCCCGGCTGTGGCGCCTCCGGCTGCGTGACCAGCGCGACCGCGCGCCGGAAAGCCTCCAGCACCCAGCCGTCGTCGCCGTCGTAGGGCACGAGCGCGGTGCTGAAGCAGAGCTTGTCGCCGAAGTCGGCGGCGCGGCCGTCGCCGTTCGTGTACACGAACCAGCCACGGTTGCTGACCGTGAAGCCCTGGCGCCGCACGAGGAACTGGTAGACGTCCATCTGCCGCCGGTACGACCCGAACAGGGTGCGCGCGGTCGGCATCTCCGCGCGGGCCGTCGCCTTGTAGTCGGCGACGATCAGCTCGCCGCTGCGCGCCTGCCACAGGTCGTCGACGGCGCCGCAGAGCGTCCAGCCCGTCTCTTCGTCCAGCCAGCGCACGCCCGTGAAGTTCGCGCGCCAGCGGTCGAGCTCCGGGTGCGCGAACGGGACCGCGTCCAGTCCCACCGAGGCGAACAGCGGATGCGGCAGCGCGGCCGCCCGGTAGCGGTCGAACTCCGCCTTCATCAGCGCGTCGACGGCGTTGTTGAGCGTGAACGGCGGGCCGCTCGGGCGGCGGATGCCCCGCGCGACGTCGAGCCAGAGGCAGCGCGGGCATTCCGTGAAAAGCTCGATCTTCGAGCGGCTGAGCTGGCGCCGTTGCAGGGAGCGGCTGGGCATGGGGCGCCTAT
>DASSUY010000130.1:0-7575 GCA_035706525.1 Steroidobacteraceae bacterium | reverse complement strand
CGCTCGCGGAGCTCAACACGACGCTGGAAGAGCGCATCGAGGCCGCGATCCTCGAGCGCCTGCAGGACCAGGCGAAGCTCGCGAAGACCGAGAGCGCGCTCCACCAGGCGCAGAAGATGGAGGCGATCGGCCAGCTCACGGGCGGGATCGCGCACGACTTCAACAACCTGCTGATGGCGATCTCGAGCGGCGTCTACCTGCTCGGGCAGCCGATGGATGCCGTCCGACGCCGCAAGGTGATGGACGGCATCCGGCAGTCCATCGACCGCGGGACCACGCTGACGCGGCAGCTGCTCGCGTTCTCGCGCCGGCGGCCCCTCGCGCCCCGGGTCGTCGACCTGCGCGCGCAACTCCTCGGCATGGAGGAGATGCTGCACCGCTCCCTGCGCGGGGACATCGACGTCGCCATGTCCTTCGACGGGGGCCTCTGGCCGGTGGAGCTCGACCCGAGCGAGCTCGAGCTCGCGATCCTGAACGTCTGCGTGAACGCGCGCGATGCCATGCCCGGGGGCGGGACGATCCGCATCACCGTGCGGAACGGCCCGGGCGTCGAAGGCGGCGCGGGGCGCGATGCGGTCATGCTCTCGATCGCCGACGAGGGCACGGGCATGTCCGAGGAAACCCGCGCGCACGCCTTCGAGCCGTTCTTCACCACCAAGGACGTGGGGCGGGGCTCCGGCCTCGGGCTCGCGCAGGTCTACGGCTTCGCCGTACAGTCGGGCGGCCGCGTGTCCATCGACAGCGAGCTCGGCCGGGGCACGACCCTGACCTTCGTGTTCCCGCGGTCCGGGAAGGCCCGGATGTCTAAAGCGGTGCCCCGCGAGGATGCGGAGACCGGCGAGGACACGGGCGTGCGCCGCCGACTGGAGCAGCGTGGCCAGGTGCTGCTCGTCGAGGACGACGCGACCGTCGCCGCGCTCACGACGCAGATGCTCGAAGATGCGGGCATCGGCGTCACCCGCGTCGGCTCGGCGCGCGAGGCGCTGGACGCCCTCGAGGAGGCGGAGGGCATCGACATCGTGCTGTCGGACGTGATGATGCCCGGCATGAGCGGCGCCGAGCTCGCGCGGACGCTCCGCGTGCGTTACCCGGCCATGCCGGTCGTGCTGACGACGGGCTACGTAGAGGCGGCGCGCGCTGCGATGGCCGAGGGCTTCGCGGTGCTCGTCAAGCCGTACTCCTTCGAGACGCTCGTGACGACACTGGTCCGCCAGATGTCGCGGACCGCGGCGGCGGGGCGCTGAGCGTCAGTCAGGGCCGGCGTCGCGCGGCGTCGCGGCCAGCACCGTCAGCAGGAGCTCCGGCTCCACCGGCTTGACGAGGTGCATGTCGAAGCCCGACTGCTCGGACTTCGCATAGTCGTCCTCGTGGCCGAGGCCCGTCAGCGCGACGAGGATCATGCTGCGCCCCCAGGGGTGCTGCCGGATCCGGCGGCAGGCCTCGTAGCCGTTCATCGTCGGAAGGCCGATGTCGAGCAGGACGATCTCCGGCCGCAGTTCCTCGGCGAGCTTCACGGCTTCCGCGCCGTCGTAGGCGACGTGCGGGTCGCCCCCGTTCAGCTCGAGCAGCATCTTCAGCATGTCCACGGCGTCCCGGTCGTCGTCCACGACGAGCACCTTGAGGGGCGGTCCCGCGGGCAGGCTGCGTGGAAAGTCGCGCGATGGGGCGGGAAGGGGCATTGGCTGTCTCCTGGGAGGGCCAAGTTTGCGCGGATTGCCGGCATCCTGCTGTAGGACTTTTCCGGCAATGAGACTGCGCCACCCGGGCCGCCGATTGCGGTACAAAGGTCGGATGGCCGACGCTCAGGGAACGGTCCTGGTGACCGGCGCGAACAGGGGTCTCGGGCTCGAGTTCGCTCGCCAGTACGCGGCGGCCGGCTGGCGGGTGTTCGCCGCCTGCCGGAACCCGGGGAAAGCCGACGATCTCGGGCGGCTGGCCGCGGGGAGCGGCGGCCGGGTCACGGTGCTCACGATGGACGTCAAGGACGGCGCGAGCGTCAAGGCCGCGGCCGGGCAGCTCGCCGGCCAGCCGATCGATCTCCTCCTGAACAACGCCGGGGTCGGCTCGCCGAAAGGCCAGAGGCTTGGCAACCTCGACTATGCCGCCTGGATCCGGGTGCTCGAGACCAACACGCTGGGCCCGGTGCGCGTGACCGAGGCCTTCCTGCCGAACCTCGAGCAGGGCCGAGGAAAGAAAGTCGTGACGATCACGAGCAAGATGGGCTCGATCGACGACAACGGCTCGGGCGGGTCCTATGCCTACCGCACGTCCAAGACGGCGGTGAACATGGCGGTCAAGAGCCTCTCGATCGACCTCGCGCCGCGCGGCATCACCTGCATCGTCGTGCACCCGGGCTGGGTGCGCACGGACATGGGAGGCCCTTCGGGCCTCATCTCGCCGGAAGAGAGCATCACGGGGATCCGGCGCATCATCGAGCGCCTCGTGCCCGCGGACGCCGGCAAGTTCTTCAACTACGACGGCAAGCCGATTCCCTGGTAGGAAGCGCCGCGCTCAGCGGTTCCGCTTCGCGACCTCTTTCATCAGCTCTTCGTTGCGCTGCAGGTACTCGCGGAAGAGCTTGTCGAAGGCCTGCTCGTTGCCCGCGTAGTAGCCGATCTGGCGGACCTTCACCTGGCCGTCCTGCTCGACGAGCTGGCGGGTGACCCAGGCCGGGTGCGCCGGGTGGTCCTTCGTCGTGAAGATGTAGAACGTCCGCGTGTCCGGGTTCTGGAACGCGACGATGTGCTTGTCCTTGTAGATCTCGGCGGTCGGCTCGAGGTACTCGCGGACGGAGTTGAGGTAGGCCTGCCACTGCTCGATCGTGACCTTCGGCTGCGGGTAGGGCTGGTACTCCTGCGCCGACAGGGGCGCAGCGACGAGCAGGGCGATGAGGAGCCAGGCGCGGTGCATGCCGGGATCTTACCGCGCTCGCTCAGCCCGGCGCGCTCGCGGTCCGGCGCAGCTCGAAGAACACGCCGTCCCAGACCGTCAGCGCGCGCTGCGGGCCGAGGGCGATCAGGAGGCTGCCGAAGGCGGTCCAGGGCGCATCGCCGCAGGCCACCTCGACGACCGTGAGCTCGGCGCGCTTCTCGACCGGCTTCAGGGCCTCCGGCGGCAGGTTGAATTCCGTCGCGAGGTAATCCTCGGTGACGACGTTGCGCGCCGGGTAGCGGGGCGGGGCGCAGCGCTCGCCGTTCGACAGCGCCTCCGACGCGCCGAGCTGCACGGTCTGTCCGTCGTGCGCCTTCGCCTCCTCGTCCGTCATCGCGCTGATGCCCGGCATGTAGTGGCCGACGACGGTCCAGGTGCCGATCGGGTCGAACGGAGGCTCGGGCTCCTCTGGCGCCTCGGCGCCAGCCCGGTCTTGCGGCGCGGGCTCCGGGGCGGGCGCCTCGCGCCGGCCGCAGGCGGCGAGGGCGAGGAGCGCGAGCGCGGCGACCGCCAAGCCTGCCTTCACGGCAGGCGGGCGTAGACGGCCCGCGCGAGCCGCTCGAGGAGGGCGGCATCGGCCGAGGCGTCGTGCGACATCTCGAGACGGGCCGCGGTCTGGCCCTTGCCGAAGGCGATGCTGTTGGCCGAGGACATCTGCAGGCGGAACGCGCCGGGTCCGAGCCCTTCGACCGGCACCGCGCCCTCGCCGGCGAGCTGCCGGCGGACTTCCAGGATCTTCTCCGCGCCCATCGGGTCGTGGTAGAGCGTGAGCGTCACCATCGAGGTGGGTGAGGCCTGGAAGACGCAGATTTCCTCGCTCCCCATGTCCTGCCAGACCTGCCAGCTGCCGCCGAGCGCCGCCTTCACGTCCTGCTCGGTGAGGAGCTCGCAGGGCGGCGTCGACTTCGGCGGCGGGGCCGCCGGCTCCTGGGCCGCCGCGGCGGCTGCGGACAGGGCGAGCAGCAGGCCGAAAACCTTCCTGTTCATGTGCCGGACTCCGGGCAGTTGCCGATGCGCCGGGCGAAGAGTCGCTCCCGCGTCGTCTTGCCGTCCTGCTTCGACTCGGCGTCGACCTGGTAGGCGGACTCGCTTTCGAAGGTGATGAGGCTCTTCGACTCGACCTCGACGCCCTGCAGGTTGCACTTCAGGCTGAAGCTGTACAGGTTCCCGTTCTTCATGACCGGCGTCGGCTTGCACCCGGCGGCGATCAGCGTCGCCGACTTCTGCTGCATGTCCGCGGTCGGGTCCGTGCACTTCTGGTTGGTGAGCTCGGCCGGGCGGCCGTCGCCGCCGTCCACCGAGCGCCTGAATTCCCAGAGGCCCGGCCGGAACACGGGCAGCTGGTCCGCGGCGCCTGCGGGCAGCGGCAGGACGGCGGCGAGGGCGAGGGCGGCGACGCGCATGGAGGTTCCTCCGTGGCTCACTCCGGCTCCGGGCTGTCGATGTCGATGCCCCCGCGGTCGATCTCCCCGCGGGCGATCGCGGCCATCTTCTGGTATTTGCGCCGGAACTCCTCCAGTTCGACGTCTTCGAGCTCCTCGAGATCCATGAGGGCGTTGTGCCCCCGCGTGACCCGGATGAGCTCGTCGAGCTTGATCTGGATGGCCGCCGTGTCGCGGTTCTGCGTGTTCTGGATCAGGAACACCATCAGGAAGGTCACGATGGTCGTGCCGGTGTTGATCACGAGCTGCCAGGTGTCGCTGAAGCCGAACAGCGGCCCCGTGATGCCCCACACGACCACAGTGCCGAACGCGAGCGCGAAGGCCATCGGCCGGCCCGAGAGGTGTGCCGTCAGCTTCGCGAACTGCGTGAACCCGTGCTTCTTTTCCATGTGCACCGTCCTCGCGGTCAGCCGCCCCCGCGCCGGGCGATCAGGCGTGCGCGGATCTCTCCTCCGAATACGGCGCCGCGCCCGCGATCGCCGCGACGATCGAGAACACGAGCTGGTACAGGCCGGCCTTGATCCAGAGCGCCTCGCTGAAGAAGCCGATCGGGATCAGCTGCACCGGGCCGGTCAGCGAGTAGGCGACCCAGGCGACGACGCCCGCCCAGGTGGCGGTCTGCACGCCCGGCCCGAGTCGCGGGCGGAGGAGCACGTAGACGTACATCGTGAGGAAGCCGCGCCCGGCCTCGAAGATCACGAACCAGATCATCTGCATGACGCCCGAGTGCTCCGGGGCCGTCGCGCCGAGCGCGTCGTACACGGCCTGCCACTCGCCGTTCACGAACTTCTGGTGCAGGAACCCGTCGCTGATGAAGCAGATGACGGTGACGATCAAGGCCCCGAGGACGAAGCGTCCCCAATTGACGTTCTTCATGCGTCTCCCCCCTGAAAGATGGCGGAGAGGCTGTCCCCGCCGGTTAGCCCGCCCGCATCTTACTACCCGTAGGGGGCCTGGTTGGCGGGCCGGAGGGAAATGCCCTCGGCGGCGGCCTTGGACTGGACCGAGGCGGGCGTCCGGCCGAGCTTGAGCCCGATGACGCGCGTCGGGGTGTTGGCCCTCGCCAGCTGGCGCAGCGCCTTCACGTCGTCGGGCGACCAGGACTTGCCCGCGTTACGGGTCGATTTCGGCATGGCATCCTCCGAGCAGCTCAGGCCGCGCTCGCGTCCAGCATCCGGTGGAGCCTATCTAGCCCGGAGCGATGCTCGGGTTTCATCAGAACCGACCGCAAGGCCGTGACAGAGCCGCCCGACTCCCAGGGGTCGCCGAAAAAGGCGGCCGGAAGCGAAGCGAGCGCGAGGTAGAGCCCCGCGCGCGCGGCTTTCGCGAAGATCTCCTTCGCGCGCGCCGACGCGGCGGGCGCGGAATCCGCGCGCACCGCCCAGGCGACGATGTCGAGCTCCGGCCGGAATGCGGGCAGGAAGCGCGCATCGGCGGCGAGGCGCGCATGGAAGTCGAGCGCCGCGGAGCGGCTCGCCTCCAGCCGCTGCGCAAAGGCGCCGCCGCGCTCGAGCGGGAAGAGGCGCTGAGTCGCCCAGAGCGCGACCGCCGCGGCACCCGGCCGCGAGCACTCGAGGCTGATCTCGCCGAGGTGCAGCTCGCTCGAGCTGAAGTAGGTGTATGGCGAGTCGTGGCGGTAGTGGCGGCCGACCGCGGGATCGCGGAACAGCACGCAGCCGCAGCCATAGGGCTGCAGGCCGTGCTTGTGCGGGTCGATGACCAGCGAGTCGACGCTTGCGAGCGCGTCGAACGCGGCGCGTGTCGGCGGGTCGAGATTGCCGGCCAGGGTGAAGTAGCCGCCGTAGGCGCAGTCGGCGTGCAGGCGGAAGCCGTAGCGCTCGCGGAGCTCGAGGATCCCGGGGAGCGGGTCGACGGATCCGACCGCCGTCGTGCCGAGCGTCGCGACGACCGTGCCGACGCCGCCGGCCTCCAGGCGCTCCTCGAGCCGCGCGAGGTCCATGCGGCCGTGATCGTCGACGGGCACGGCTTCGAACGGCAGCTTCAGCACCTTGCTGATGCGCTCGTGCGTGTAGTGCGCCTGCGAGGAGGCGAGGACGGTCGCGCCGGGCTTCAGCTCGCCCGCGATCCAGAGCGCCTCGAGGTTCGCCATCGTGCCGCCGCTCGTCAGGTGCCCGAGGTGCTCCGGCCAGCCGAACATGCCCGCGAGGTCGGCGACGGCCTCCTTTTCCATGGCCGAGCTTGCGCGGCCGCCGTCGAGCGCGGGGTTGTTGGGGTTGATCCAGAGCGCGAGCGCGTACGCGAGCCGCGCGACCGCGTGCGGCGGCTTCAGCATCTGGCCGGCGTACTGCGGGTGGAAGTAGGGGTAGTTGTCGCGCAGGCGATCGGCGACTTCGAGCAGCACCTGCCGCAGCGCTTCCGGGTCGGCCGGCGGCTGCGCGGCCGTCGGCAGGTGGTCGAAGCCGGCGTCCAGGTGCGCGAGCGCTTCGCGCAGCAGCGGCAGCGAGTCGAAGTCGAGCTTCATGAAGATGCCAGCCACCTTTAAAGGTGGCTGTCCCCTTTAAGCAAGCGCATCCTTGAAGAGCGCGAGCAGGCGCTCCCAGGCGCGCTTGGCCTGCGTGGCGTTGTAGACCGCGGCATCCGGCGGGCACCAGCCGTGCAAGGTGCCGGCGTACACCTCGATCTCCGCGGGCAGCCCCGCCTTCGCGAAGCTCTCGCGCAGCACGTCCTTCGCCTCCGGCTGCTTCTGGTCGTCGTTCTCGGCGATCGCGATCAGGAAATGCGCCTTCATCGCCGGGATCAGCAGGTGAGGGCTGTCCGCCTCGTCGGTCACGAGGCCGCCGCCGTGGAAGGTCGCCGCCGCGCCGACGCGCCCGGCCTGCGCCGCCGCCGTGCGGAAGACGAGCGGCCCGCCCATGCAGTAGCCGGTCGTCCCGACCTTGCGGTTCGTGTCCACCGGCGGCTGCGCGTCCAGCCAGGGGATGAAGGCGTCCGCGTCGGTCTTCGCGGTCGCGGCGGAGAGCGTCGAGCGCAGCTCCATGAGCATCCTGCGCGTCTCGGGGTCGTTGAAGTCCGCCTTCTCGGGCGCGATCGGCGCCTTCTTCGTGCGGTAGAAGGGGTTGACGACGAGGACGCTGTAGCCGGATTCCGCGAGCCGCTTGCCCATCTGCCGGAAGGCCGGGCGCAGGCCGAAGATGTCCGGCCAGACCAGCACGCCCGGATGCCTGCCGGCCGACGGGTGCAC
>DASSUY010000129.1:0-2516 GCA_035706525.1 Steroidobacteraceae bacterium | reverse complement strand
GCCCGCCACCGCACAGGCGGCGCCGGCCCGCGCGACGCCTGCGCGCGGTTTGCGCGTCGTGCGCAACCAGGACCCGGCCCTGATGACGATGCGGCGCGAGGTGCGGGTGCTGAGGAGCCTCCTCGAGCAGCAGTTCGCGAGCCTCGCCTGGGACGACCTCGCGCGCCGCCAGCCGCTGCACGCCGCGGTGCTGCGCGATTTCGAGACGATGAACTTCGCGCCCGACGTCGCGCGCGCGCTGGTCAGCCGCATCCCCGAGAACACGCAGTCGCGCTACTCCTTCGGCATCGCGACGGCGCTGCTCGCGAAGAACATGCCGGTCGCGGAGGAGGACCTTCTGCTGCAGGGCGGCACCTGGGCGCTGGTCGGGCCGACCGGGGCGGGCAAGACCACGACCGTCGCGAAGCTCGCGGCACGCTGGGCGGCGACCCACGGCGCGGACAGCGTCGGCCTCATCGGCATCGACGGCTATCGCGTCGGGGCGCGCGAGCAGCTGCGCGCCCATGCACGGCTGATCGGCGCGAAGATGCGCGTCGCGGAGACGGTCCGCGACCTCGGCCGGGCGCTGGACGCGATGTCGGACAGGCGCCTCGTGCTGATCGACACCGCCGGCCTCGGCCAGCGGGACCTCCGGCTCGCCGAGCAGAAGGCCCTGATGGCCTCGGCGCCCGGGCGGTTCCGCACGCTCCTCGTGCTGCCCGCGACTGCGGAGCTCGCCGTGCTCGACGAGATCGTGAAGGCGCACGCCTCGCTCGCGCCGGCGGGCTGCATCCTGACCAAGGTCGACGAATCGCCCGGCCTCGCGCCGGCGCTGTCCGGCGTGATGCGCGCGGGCCTCGAGCTGCACTACATGTGCGACGGCCAGCGCGGTCCCGAGAACCTCCACTTCGCGGGCGAGAAGCGGCCCTGGCTCGTGTGGCAGGCGACCAAGCCGCGCCATCGCAGCGTCGCGCCGCCCGCCGCGCCGGCCGCCGCGAACGCCCTCTGACCCCACCACGAGCACGCCAGGAACACCATGAACCCGACGCACATCCAGGCCCCGGTCAAGGTCATCGCCGTCACGGGCGGCAAAGGCGGGGTGGGCAAGACCTGCGTCGCCGCGAACCTCGGCCTCACGCTCGCCTCCATGGGCCGGGCGGTCATGCTGATGGACGCCGACCTCGGCCTCGCCAACCTCGACGTCGTGCTCGGCCTCCGCTGCCGCAACACCCTCGCCGACGTGCTCGAGGGCCGCTGCGAGCTCGCGGACATCGTCGTGACCGGGCCGCACGGCCTCCGGGTCGTCCCCGGCGCCTCTGGCATCGGCCGCATGGCGACGCTCGGCGACGGCGAGCTGGCGGGCCTCATCAACGCGTTCAACGACCTGACCGGCCGGCTCGACTACCTGATCGTCGACACCGCGGCCGGCATTTCCGCCTCCGTGACGCGCTTCAGCCGGGCCGCGCAGCGCGTGCTGGTCGTGCTGTCCAGCGAGCCGGCCTCCCTGACCGACGCCTACGCGCTGATCAAGGTCCTGTCGCGCGAGCACGGCGTGCAGCGCTTCGAGGTGCTCACCAACCAGGTGCGGCGCACCGGCGAGGGGCGCGAGTGCTTCATCGGGCTCGCGCGCGTCTGCGAGCAGTTCCTCGACGTCACGCTCGACTTCCTCGGCAGCGTGCCCGCGGATCCCTTCCTGCGGCAGTCGGTGTCGTCGCGCCGCGCGGTCGTCGATCTCTATCCCCAGAGCCCCTCGAGCCGTGCGTTCCGCAACCTCGCCTCCCAGGTCGAGACCTGGGAGCCCGCGAGCGTCGCGCGCGGGCACATCGAGTTCTTCCTCCAGCGCCTGGTCGCCCCGGGCCCGCTCGCGGGCGCCGCCACGACATGAGCGTCTCCCCGGCACACGGATTCGCGTTCGGCGAGCGCGCCGCCGGCCCGGTGCCCGAGGCGCTCGTCCTGCGCTACGCGGAACTCGTCAAGCGGATCGCCTACCACCTGGTCGGGCGGCTGCCGCCCTCGATCGAGGTGGACGACCTCATCCAGGCGGGGATGATGGCGCTGCTCGAGGCCGGCCGGCAGTACGCGCCGGACCGCGGCGCGAGCTTCGAGACCTACGCGGGCATCCGCGTGCGCGGCGCGATGCTGGACGAGGTGCGGCGCAACAACTGGGCGCCGCGCTCCGTGCACCGGCGCATGCGCGAGGTCGGCGACGCCATCCGCCGGATCGAGCACGAAGGCGGTGCGCCCGCGAGCCCCGGCGACGTCGCCGTCGCGCTCGGGATCCCGCTCGACGAATACCACCGGATCCTCGCCGACACGCTCTCGTCCCGGATGTTCAGCTTCGAGCAGGTGCTCGAGGAGGGGCAGGAGGGCGCCTACCCGATGGCGGAAGCGGACGCGGGCCCCGAGTCCGAGCTGGTCGACGAACGGTTCCGGGCCGCGCTCGCGGAGACGATCGACGGCATGCCGGAGCGCGAGAAGCTCGTGCTCGCCCTGTACTACGACGAGGAACTGAACCTCAAGGAGATCGGCCAGGTGCT
>DASSUY010000128.1:0-10329 GCA_035706525.1 Steroidobacteraceae bacterium | reverse complement strand
TTCAATAACTACGATAACTGCGGCCCGGCACCTTTTCGATACTCCTCCTTCAATGCGACGTAGTGCGCCGCCGACTCCGCGAGGAAGGCGACCTCCTCCGCCGTGAGCGCGCGCCGCTCGCGCGCGGGGCTTCCGACCCAGAGCGTGCGCGGCGGGACGCGGGTTCCCGCGGTCACGAGCGCGCCCGCGCCGATCATCGCCTCGTCACCGACCACCGCGCCGTCCATGACGATCGCGCCCATGCCGACGAGCACGCGCCGCCCGAGGGTGCATGCGTGCACGACCGCGGCGTGGCCGATGGAGCATTCCTCGCCGACGATGCACGGGATGCCGTCCCCGCCCGCGAGGCGGCTGCTGCCGACGTGCAGCACGGCGCCGTCCTGCACGTTCGTGCGCGCGCCGATCGTGACCGGGTTGACGTCGCCCCGCACGACGACGCCCGGCCACAGCGAGACGTCCTCGCCGATCGTGACGCGCCCGATCACGGTCGCGGCCGGGTCGATCCAGGCGCGCGCGCCGACCGCGGGCCGCCAGTCGCGATAGGGACGGATGCTCATCCGGGCAGCGTCACGAGCTCTTCCGCGCTCGTCGGGTGGATCGCGACCGTGTCGTCGAAGTCGCGCTTGGTCGCGCCCATGCGCAGCGCGACCGCGAAGCCCTGCAGCAGCTCGTCCGCCCCCATGCCGATCGCGTGCAGCCCGACGATGCGGCGCTCCCGGCCCGCCGTCACGAGCTTGACCTCCGCGCGCCGGCGGCGCGCCGTGATCCCGTGGTACAGCGGCATGAAGTCGCGGCGAAACGCCTCGACGTCCGCGAACTCCGCGCGCGCCTCCGCCTCCGTCAGGCCGACCGTTCCGATCGGCGGATGGCTGAACACGACCGTCGGCACGAGCCGGTAGTCGAGTTGGCGGTCGGGCTGGCCGCCGAACAGGCGGTCGGCGAGCCGGCGTCCCGCGGCGATCGCGACCGGCGTCAGCTCGCTGCGGCCGGTCACGTCCCCGATCGCGTGAAGCCCCGCGACGTTCGTGTCCTGGCGGAGGTCCGTGAGCACCTCGCCCCGCGCGCCCAGCGCGACGCCCGCCTCGCGAAGGCCGAGGCCCGACGTCTCCGGCACGCGCCCGACCGCCCACAGCAGGCAGTCGAACGGGCCGAGCGAGCGGCCGTCCGCGAGGCGGAGCCGGTGCGCCTCGCCTTCCGCCTCGACGGCCGCGGGCACCGCGGCCGTGACGATCCCGATGCCGTCGGCGCGCATCGCGTCCATGAGCCGCGCCGAGAGCATCTCGTCGAAGCCGCGGAGGATGCGATCCCCGCGCATCACGACCGTCACGCGCGAGCCGAGCGCGGCCAGGACGCCGGAGAGCTCCGCCGAGACGTAGCCGCTCCCGACGATCGCGACGGAGGCCGGGCGGTGCGTGAGCGCGAAGAAGCCGTCGGAGGTGATGCCGCGCTCCGCGCCCGGGAGCGCCGGCACGAGCGGCCGCCCGCCGGTTGCGACGACGACGTGCCGGGCGGCGTGCGCCTCCGCGCCGACCTCGACGCGCCCCGCGCCGGCGATGCGCGCCCGCGCGCGCAGGAGCGTCGCACCGCTGCTCCGGAGGTTGTCGAGGTAGATGCCGCGCAGCCGCTCGACGTAGGCGTCGCGCTTCGCCTTGAGCGCGGCCCAGTCGTGCGCGGCGGGTGAGCGCGCGAAGCCGTAGTCGGGGGCGTCGCCGAGCGCGTGCGCGACGTCGGCCGCGTGCGACATGATCTTCTTCGGCACGCAGCCGACGTTGACGCAGGTGCCGCCGAGGAGCCCGGGCTCCGCCAGCGCGACGCGCGCGCCGTGGCGCGCGGCGCGCTGCGCGCAGGCGAGCCCGCCGCTTCCGCCGCCGATCACCACCAGGTCCCACGACTGCGCCATGCCCGCCCCGCCAAGCCGCCGCGAGGGCCGATGATATACTCGATCGCATCATGGCCTGGCTGCTGCTGCTCGCGATCGCGGCCCTCGCCGCAGCGGTCGTCGCCGCGGCGCGCCGCGGCCTCGGCGCCCTGCAGGACTCGCGCGCGGCCGCCTGGGCCGCGCTGGAAGCGCAGCTCGTCAAGCGGCACGAGCACATGATCCGGGTGGTCGGCCTCTGCGCGCGCCTCATGACCGGGGAGCGCGACACGCTCGAGCGCGTCACGACCTCGGGCAGCGCCGTGGTCGCCGCCGTGCGGCGCGGCAACATGCCGGCGCTGGCCGCCGCGGAGAAGACCCACCGCGAGGCGGCGGCGGCGCTGTTCCGCCTCGCGGAGAACTACCCGCAGTTCGTCACGAGCCGGGCGTTCTCGGCCCTGCGCGAGCGCACGGCGACGCTCCACGCCCGCGTCGACGAGCGGCGCGAGGCGTACAACGCCGCCGTGAGCGTCCTGAACTTCCGCTGCGGCGCGTTCCCCTACAGCCTGGTCGCGCGCACCATGGGCGTCCGGCCGGCGCCATTCCTGTCCTGACGCGCCGTGCGCATCTCCACCTGGAACGTCAACTCGCTGCGCGTCCGCATGGAGCACCTCGGCCGCTGGCTCGCCGACAACGCGGTGGACGCGATCGCGCTGCAGGAGCTGAAGCTCGCGGACGAGCACTTCCCGCACGCGGAAATCGGCGCGTTCGGCCTGCGCGCGGTCTGCTACGGCCAGAAGACCTACAACGGCGTCGCCATCCTCTCGCGCGGCGAGGCGGCGAACGTCGTGACCGGCATCCCGGGCGACGCCGACCCGCAGCGGCGGGTGATCGCGGCCGACATCGGGCCCGTCCGGCTGGTGAACGTCTACGTGCCGAACGGGCAGGCCGTCGGCTCGGAGAAGTACACGTACAAGCTCGCCTGGCTCGGGCGCCTGCGCGCCTACCTCGCGGAGCTGCTCGGGCGCCACGAGCACCTGCTGGTCGCCGGCGACTTCAACATCGCGCCCGAGGACCGCGACGTGCACGACCCCGCGGCCTGGGAGGGCTCGGTGCACGTGAGCCCCGCCGAGCGCGAGGCGCTCCGGAGCATCACGGCGCTCGGCCTCGTGGACCTCTTCCGCCGCTTCGACCAGCCCGGGAAGTCCTGGTCCTGGTGGGACTACCGCATGAACGCGTTCCGCCGCGACCTGGGCCTTCGCATCGACCTGATGCTCGCATCGCCCGCGCTCGCCGCGCGCTGCACGGCCTGCACGATCGACCGCGCGCCGCGCACCTGGGACCGGCCCTCCGACCACGTGCCCGTCACTGCCACATTTGACATAGGCTGAAACTCGGGGTGTGATGCCGCGCATGCTGGCGGCAGCCCAACGGTCCGACGCCTCCCCCGGGGGCGTAAGATCGTCTGCGGATACGCCGACCAAGAAGGCGCGACGCCCCGTGCCAAGGCCCTGCCGCCGCAGCGATTTTGACGTCACCGACACGGTGCAGGTGAGCTCCCCGGCGGCGGTCCGCGAGGCCGTGCTGGGGCTCTATGCCGACGCCTGGCCGGGCGCGCCGCGCGGCGCGCTCGAGACCGCGCTCAAGGACTTCGAGGACCTCTTCACCGGGCAGATGCCGGGCTACCTCGGCGTCGACACCGTCTACCACGACCTGCAGCACTCGCAGGACGTCGTGCTCGCGATGGCCCGCCTGCTCGCGGGCTACGAGCGCGGCGAGGGCGGCGGCCCGCCGCTCGGCGCCGAGCGCGCGCTGGTCGCGCTCATCACCGCCCTCTTCCACGACTCCGGCTACATCCGCGAGACCGGCGAGGCCGCGATCCCGAACGGCGCCGTCTTCACGCGCAACCACGTGACGCGAAGCGCGCGCTTCCTCGCGAAGTACCTCGCGGGCGCGGGGCTCGGCCGCTGGGTGCCGGTCGCGACGCGCATGGTCCACTTCACCGGCTACGAGGTGCCGCTCGACCTCCTGCGCATCCCCGACGCGCGGGACCGCGTCGCCGGCCACCTGCTCGGCACCGCCGACATGCTCGCGCAGATGGCGGACCGCTGTTACCTCGAGAAATGCCGCGACCGGCTGTACGCGGAGTTCGTGCTCGGCGACGTCGCGGTGCACGCGAACGCCGAGGGCGTGAAGGTGCTCTACGGCTCGGGCCTCGACCTGCTGCGGCAGACGCCGCAGTTCATCGCCTCGACGATCGAGAACCGCCTCGGCCGGGCCTTCGGCCACGCCTACCGCCACGTCGAGCCGCTCTACGGCGGCGACAACCCCTACATGAACGCGATCGAGCAGAACGTGCAGTACCTCAAGGCGCTCACGCGCGGCAGCCGCTGGCCGATGCTCAGGCGCAACCCGCCGGTGTTCACGGTCGAGGAGGACGCGATGACGGGCGTCCGCACGCTGGTCGTCCGGCACCTCAAGGAAGTCTTCGGCGCGCCCTCGCCGGCCGTCAGCGTCCCCTGAGCCGCGCGTAGCGCGAGCGCATGCGGGGCGGCGCGTCCACGTCCAGCAGGTAGCGCCGGCGGATTTCCGGCAGCGCCGCGAGGATCTCGGCCTCGCCGTCGACGCCCGCGCCCGCGATCGCCGCCGCGAGCAGCCGCTCCGTCATGCGTTTCTGCGCCTGCCGCGCGACGGGCGCGTACGAGAGGTGCCAGGGCTCCGGCTGCACGCCGCGGCCGCGGCGCGTGTACGGCCGGTAGAAGCCGAAGCGGCGCATGTTGTCGTCGAGCCAGGACGAGAGCGCGGCGAACGGCCCGCCGCGGCGATATTCCCCGATCTCGAGCCTGGGCCTGTATCCCGCGGCCATGGCGCGGCCGTCGGCGACGTCGATGTCGCTGCCCCAGTGGTGGCGGCTCATGCCGGGCAGCGCCGACCAGAGCAGGATCGCCGCGACGCGCTCGGCGGGCGCGAGCGCCTCCATGCGAAGCGGACGGCCATCCTTGCCGAGCGCGGGCCGCTCGCCGCGGAACTTCGCGTTCCAGATCGCGCGCTGGCGCCCGAAGTCGCGGAAGCTCGACACCGGCACGAGGTCCAGACCCTCCCGGGCCGCGGCCTCGCGCATCGCGAGGAACGGGCGCACGACTGCCCGGTGCAGTGCACAAGGGGGCTCGGTGAGCTCCACGAGGTGGCCGCGGTCCCGGCCTGTCAGCTGACTGGCGTTCAAGCGCGCTATGATGCGGGCTTACGCCGGGGGGCGCCAACGACACATGGCCGCGTTTTTCAACCAGTATTGGCCGATGCTGGCGCTGGGGCTCGTCCTCGCGGTCACCCTCGCCGCATCCTGGCGCTTCCACCGGTTCGTCGCGGCGCCGCTCGCAGGGCTCCTCCGGGCCGTCGAGCGCCTTTCGGGGGGCGACTGGCAGACCCGGGTGGACGTGCCGTCCGGGCGGGCCGGGCGGGCGCTCGGGTCGGCGCTCGAGCGCCTGCGCATCAACCTCGCCGACCACGCGGCGACCGGGCGCGCGCTCGACATCATGCTGGACAGCATGAACGACGCGGTCTTCGTGACCTCGCCGGACGGGCTCATCAAGCGCGTCAACCTCGCCGCCACGCAGATGCTCGGCTGGTCCCAGATGGAGCTGCTCGGCCGCGAAATCTCCTTCCTGATCGCCGACCAGGACCGGCCCTCGTTCAACATCGAGCAGGCGACGAACGAGGTCCTCGAGCTGACGATGCGGACCCAGGCGGGCCAGACCATCCCGGTCTCGCTCTCGGGCTCGGTCATGACTGCGGAGGACCCGCGCTTCCAGGGCTGCATCTTCGTCGCGCGCAACATCACCGAGCGCAAGCGCGCGGAGCGGCGCATCCGCTACCTCGCCCGCTACGACACGCTGACGAAGATCCCGAACCGCCTGCAGTTCCAGCACTCGCTGCAGCAGGCGATCGCCCGCACGCGCCGCGCCGGGCGGGAGCTCGCCCTCATCTACCTCGACCTCGACCGCTTCAAGGAGGTCAACGACACCTTCCGCCACGCGGCCGGGGATCGCGCGCTCGAGATCCTCTCCGAGCGCATGAACAAGAAGCTGCCCCGCGACACGATGCTCGGGCGCCTCGCCGGCGACGAATTTGCCCTGTTCATCGAGAATCTCCCCGCGGCCACCGACAACCGCGCCGTGATCGGCGCGCTCGCCCGGGAGCTGCTCGACGAGCTCGGCCGGCCGTTCCAGCTCGGCCAGCACGAGCTGTACGTGACGGGCAGCGCGGGCATCGCGCTGTGCCCGCGGGACGCCGACAACGTCGTGGACCTCATCCGCGACGCGGACGCGGCGATGTACTACTCGAAGCAGAACGGCGGCAACAGCCACAGCTTCTACACGCCGGAGATGAGCGCGGCGGCGGTCGAGCGGCTCATGCTGAAGGCGAAGCTGCGCCGCGCGGTCGAGCGCGACGAGCTCGCGATCCTCTACCAGCCGAAGGTCGACCTGCGCGACGGGCGCGTGGTCGGCGGAGAGGCGCTCGTGCGCTGGCGCCTGCCCGGCCACGGCGACATCCCGCCGGCGCAGTTCATTCCGCTCGCCGAGGAGTCGAACCTGATCCAGGAGATCGGCGAGTGGGTGCTGAAGCGGGTCGTCCGCGACTACCGCCACTGGCAGGAGCACGTGCCGCAGCCGGGACTCGTCTCGATCAACCTCTCGCTGAAGCAGCTGCGCCAGGCCGAGTTCCTGACGCGCTACCGCTCCGTCTTCGACGACGCGGGCGTCTCGCCCTCGAACTTCGAGCTCGAGATCACGGAGACGACCCTCATGACCGAGGCGGGCCGCATGGTGCGCCTCCTCGACGAGCTGCACGCGATGGGCCTGCACCTGTCGATCGACGACTTCGGGACCGGCTACTCCTCGCTGTCCGCGCTGCAGCAGTTCCCGGTCGGCACGCTCAAGATCGACCAGTCCTTCGTGCGCCACGCGACGGTCTCGCGCGACGACGCGACGCTCGTGCGCACGATCATCGAGATGGGCAAGAACATGAACCTCAAGGTCGTGGCCGAGGGCATCGAGTCGCAGCAGCAGCTCGACTTCCTGCGCAGCCGCGACTGCCACTTCGGCCAGGGGCGCCTGTTCGGCGAGCCGATGTCGGCCGAGGACTTCCTGGAGCTCCTGCTCGCCCAGGGCCGCGGCGAGGCGAACTACCGCGCGATGTTCGCGGAGGCCTGAGCCGGCGCCTGCGGGTCCGCCGCGATCGCGGCGAAGCCCTTCTCGGCGAGCTCCGCGGCGGCCCGCGCGAACGCGGCGTCGAGCGCCGCGACCACCGCCGACTGCCGGTTCGCCGACGCGGCTTCGCTCGCCGACACCGTGAACGAGGCGAGCACGCGCCGGTCCGCGGCGCGCCCGATCGTCGCCGCCAGCGCGACCTGCGCGACGGGGGCGCCGCCGCCTGCGTAGTCGGCCTCGAAGCGCAGCACCTGGACCACGAGCGTGTGCGTCGAGCGGAAGCGGCCGACATCCCCCTGCACGGAATGCGCGCGCCCGCTCGCCGCGAGCGCCTCGACCAGCGCCGAGCCGACGAGCGCGGGCAGGTCCTCCGCCCAGCGCGCCCCCGCGAGGTAGTCGAGGCGGTTGCCGGGCCAGCGCACGGCGATGCCGTCGCCGTCGAGCCCGGGCGCGGTGCCGTCGACCGCGACGAGGAGGTCGGCGGCGAGCGGCGCGCCGGACGCCAGCGCGGGCGCCTGCACGCGGTAGATCAGCGGCGGCGGCACCTCGTCCTTCAGGCCGCCGAAGCAGCCGGCCGCGAGCGCGGCGCAGGCCGCGAGGATCGTCGTTCTCATGGCGGAATCTCCACGCCCGAAGGCTGCGGCCGGTACACGACGCGCGAGGGATCGCGCTCGAGGCTCTCGGTCAGCGAGTCGAAGCTGCGCACCGCCTGCCGCGTCTCGCGGATCAGCTGCTCGAACTCGGCGAGCCCCTGGTCCGCGAAGCGGTCGACGTTGTCCTGGTTGTCCGCGACCAGCTTGTCGAGGCGCGAGGCGGTCAGCGCGAGCGAGTCGGCGACCTCGCGCAGGCGCGCGGCGGCGATCTTGACGTCCTCGCCGCCGAGCTCGCCGAGCGCGGCCATCGTCGAATCCATCTCGTTCGCCGCTTCCCGCAGGTCCCGGAACATCACGCGGGCATCCTGCACGGCGGCGGGCAGGTCGCGGCTCGCCGCCTCGGCGTTGCCGAGCGCGGCGGTCACCGAGGCGATGTTCCGGTCGGACAGCAGCCCGTTCACGCGCTCGAGCGCCTCGCCCGCCTTGGCGACGACGTCGGGGAGCGCGCTCACGAGCACGTCGAACTGCGACTGCGCCGAGGGGATCACGGGGTACTTGAGGCTCGGGACCTGCACGACCGGGGACGCGCCCGCCTCGCGCGGGCGCAGGTCCACGAACAGGAGCCCGGTGACGCCCTGGAGCGTCAGGCGAGCGACCGTGTCGGCCGTCACGGGCGTCGACTCGCCGACGTCCGCGACCACGCGCACGCGCCCGGGGTCGCGCGGGTCGATGCCGATGCGCGCGACGCGCCCGACCACGACGCCGAGGTAGCGTACGGAGCTGCCCTCGGAGAGGCCCGACACGCTGCCGGTGAAGTAGATCTCGTAGCGCTCCTGCGCCTCGTCGGCCGTGTCCGAGTACCAGAGCACGAAGCCGGCGGCGAGGCAGAGCACGAGGAGCACGAAGGCCCCCACGGCGACATAGTTCGCTTCCCTATCCATCGCTTCTGGCCTCGCTTCGCGGCGCGCGGCTGCGCTCGCCGTGGAAATAGTCCCGGATCCAGGGGTGGTCGTTACGGACGATCTCGTCGAGCGTGCCGGCGATCATGCGGCCCTCCACGATCACCCCGACCCGGTTGCAGACCCGGAAGATGGTATCCAGATCGTGGGTGATCATCACCACCGTGAGCCCGAGGCCCCGCTGGAGGCCGAGCACGAGCTCGTCGAAGGCCGCGGCCGAGATCGGGTCGAGGCCGGAGGTCGGCTCGTCCAGGAACAGGATCGCGGGGTCGAGGGCGAGCGCCCGCGCGAGCGCTGCGCGCTTCGTCATGCCGCCGGAGAGCTGGGCCGGGTACTTGGCGCCGGCGTCGTCGCCGAGGCCGACCATGCGGATGCGCAGCGCCGCCAGCTCCCCGAGGAGCGGCTCGGGCACCTCGAAATTCTCCCGGATCGGCAGCTCGACGTTCTGCGCGACCGTGAGCGAGGTGAAGAGCGCGCCGCGCTGGAACATGACGCCGTAGCGGCGCTTCACCTCGAGCAGCTCCCGCGCCGGGCGCCCGACCACCTCGCGGCCCTCGATCCGCACGGAGCCCGCCTTCGGCCTCTGCAGGCCGAGCATGGTCCTGAGCAGCACCGACTTGCCGCTGCCCGAGCCGCCGACGATCCCGAACACCTCGCCCGCCCGCACGTCGACGTCCAGGCCGTCGTGCACGACCTGGCGCCCGAAGCGGTTCACGACGCCGCGCACCTCGATGATGTTGCCGGCGCTCAGATGTCGAGCTCCATGAAGATGACGGCGAACACGGCGTCGGCGAGGATCACCAGGAAGATCGACTGCACGACCGCGGCCGTCGTCAGCCGCCCGAGCTCGCGCGAGGAGGTGCGCACCTGCATCCCGCGCAGCGTCCCGACGACCGCGACCAGCGCGGCGAACACCGGCGCCTTGATGAGGCCCACCCAGAAGGTGTACTCGCCGATCGCGCCCTGGACGCGCTCGACGTACTGCCCGAGCGGGATGTCGACGAGGTACCACGACAGTATGGCCCCGCCCGCGAGGCCCATCGCGTCCGCGACGATCGTGAGCGCCGGCAGCGCGACCACGAGGCCGAGGATGCGGGGAAGCACGAGCACCTCGACCGGGTCCATGCCCATGGCGCGCAGCGCATCCACCTCGTCGTTCAGCTGCATCGCGCCGATCTCGGCCGCGAACGCGCTGCCCGAGCGGCCCGCGACGATGATCGCGGTGAGCAGCACGCCGAGCTCGCGCAGCACGGAGACGGTCACGAGGTCGACCACGAAGATCTCCCCGCCGAACTTGCGCAGCTGCTGGGCGCCGATGTAGGCGACGATCACCGCGATCAGGAAGGCGATCAGCGAGACGATCGGGATGGCCGTGAGCCCGGTCTCGTAGACGTGGCGGACGACCGAGGGCAGCCGCAGGCGCTTGACGCTCCCGGCGATGCGGCCCGCGCCCGCCGTGACGGCGCCGACGAAGCCGAGCAGGTCGAGCGCGTTCTCCTTGGCCCGCACGGCCGACTCGCCGAGGCCGGCGAGCGTGCCCACGACCGCACCCGGGGCTTCCGGCCCCGCGGGCGGCGCCCGCCCCGGGGCGGCGCCGCGGTCGATGAAGTCGAGGAGGCCGGGCCGGGACGGCGCCCAGGCGACGCGGCCGCCTGCGGCACGCGCCGCTCGCTCCGCCTGCCAGAGGATCCAGGCGCCCGCGAGGTCGAGCGCCT
>DASSUY010000127.1:0-2774 GCA_035706525.1 Steroidobacteraceae bacterium | reverse complement strand
ATCGTCGGCAACTTCGCCGCCAACTCGCTCTCCGGCGGCGCGGGCGACGACACGCTCGACGGCGGCAAGGGCGACGACACGCTTTCCGGGGGCAGCGGCGACGACCGGCTCGACGGCGGCCACGGCGCGGACCTCATGGACGGCGGCGCGGGCGACGACCTCTACCTCGTCGACTCGACGCAGGACCGGATCGTGGAGCTGCCGCGCGGCGGCATCGACACCGTGCAGGTGCAGGCGGCGCGCTACAGGTTCGATGCGAACGTGGAGAACGCCGTGATCACGCGCTCGAGCGGCTCGATCGTCACCGGCAACGAGCTTGCGAACCGCATCGGGGGCGGCGCCGGCGCCGACACGCTGGCCGGGGGAGGGGGAGCGGACACCTTCGTCTTCGACGGCCTCGGCGCGGTCGACCGCATCACCGACTTCACGCACGGCGTCGACAAGCTCGTCCTCCAAGGACCCGATTTCGCCGGCGCGAGCCTCGGCGGCAGCCTGCTCTACGATCCCGCCGACGGGATGCTTTCCATGAACGGCACCGATTTCCTGCAGCTCGGCACCGCCTTCGACCACCCGGCGCTAAGCCCGGGCGACCTGCATATCGTGTAGTCCATGCCCGGCGCCAACGCGGCGATCTTCTACCAGCACGAAGCCTTCTCCACCACGTTGCCCAAGCTCATGGGCCGCAACGCGGCCGGGGCGGGGTTCCTGTCCGGATTCGCGCGCCACGCCGACGTCGAGCGCTTCGTCGCCTACGCGCGCACGCAGCAGGAGTTCGAGCATTTCCAGGCGGCGGTGGGGCGGGAAAAGCCCGCCGAGTGGGTCGCGCACGGCGACGTGCCCGCGCTGACCAGGGCCGGGACGCTCTTCGTCTACTCGCCCGGCCTCGCCGACCTGGGCTGGCTCCGCTCGCCCGCCGGCAGCGGCGCGTTCGGCCTGGTGGGCCTGACCCACACGATCTCGTCGGACCGGGTCATGGAGGACTTCGGGCGGCTGCTCACCGCGCCGCTCGAGCCTTGGGACGCGCTGATCTGCACGTCGCAGACGGTGAAAGCGGTGGTCGAGGGCGTGCTCGAGCGCTGGGGCGAGTTTCTCGCGGCGAGGCTCGAGGCGAAGGCCGTCGCGCCGCGGCTCCAGTTGCCGGTGATCCCGCTCGGCGTCGACTGCGACTCGTTCGCCGTGAGCCCGGCAGCGCGCGCGGAATTCCGCGCGCAGCACGGCATCGGCGCGGAGGAGGTGGCGTTCCTCTTCCTCGGGCGGCTCTCCTTCCACGCCAAGGCGCATCCGCTGCCGATGTACCTCGCCCTCGAGGCAGCGGCGAAGCGCACCGGCAAGCCGCTCGCGCTCATCCTCGCCGGCTACTTCTTCAACGAGGCGATCCGGGGCAGCTTTCTCGACGGCGCGCGGCGCTTCTGCCCCTCGGTGCGGCTCGTGCACGTCGACGCCCGCAACCCTGCCGAGCGAGCCGGCGCGTGGGCGGCGGCGGATGTCTTCACCTCGTTCTCGGACAACATCCAGGAGAGCTTCGGCCTCGCCCCGGTGGAGGCGATGGCGGCGGGCCTCCCGGCCGTGGTGAGCGACTGGGACGGCTACCGCGACACCGTCCTCGACGGCGAGACCGGCTTCTGCGTCCCGAGCGCGATGCCGCGGGCCGGCAACGGGTTCGAGCTCGCGCAGCGTTACCTCGCCGGCGCCGACACCTACGACCACTACATCGGCCAGGCAGGGCAGAGCACGGCGATCGACGTGGGGGCGGCGACCGAGGCGTACGTCGCGCTGATCGGCGACCCGGCGCTGCGGCGCCGGCTGGGCGACGCCGGCCGGGAGCGCGCCCGCCGCTACTTCGACTGGGCCGTGATCGTGCGCCGCTACCAGGACCTCTGGCGGGAGCTCGCCGACGCCCGCCGCAGGGCGCCGGGAGCGCCCGGCCGGCCTTATCCGCTGCGGGACGATCCTTTCCGGACCTTCGCCCCCTTTCCTTCCTTTACGATCGGTCCGGCGACGCGGGTGGAGACTGTCGCCGTAGACCCGGCGGCGGAGGTCCGGCGCATCGCGGCAAGCGGGATGAACAGCTTCGGCCTGCCGCTGCTCCTGACCCGGGAGGAGATGGACCGTCTGGTGCAGGCGCTGGCCCGCCGTAAGGTAGCCACGGCCGGCGATCTGGTGGGAGGCTTTCCTGCCGCGCGCCAGGCGGCGGCGATCCGGACCCTGGGATGGCTGGCAAAAGGCAATATAGTGCGGCTCGTCCGGGCCGAAGGCCCGGCCCGGCTATAATCGAGCGCCAAAAAACGCCGGCGCCTAAGGGAGTTAGGTGCGCAACTTAATCCTTCGCTTCAGGCCTTTCTTCGTTTACGCGGGGCTCTTCAGCTTCGCCATAAACGTGCTGCTGCTCGTCTCGCCGCTTTACATGCTGCAGGTCTTCGACCGGGTGATGACCAGCCGGAGCGAGGAAACGCTCTTCCTGCTCACCGCTGCCGCGCTCGGCGCGATGCTCGTCATGGCGATCCTCGACATGCTGCGCGCGCGCCTGCTCGCCGCCGCCGGCATGGCGCTCGACCGCAAGCTCGGCCCGCAGGTGCTCGACGGGCTGCTCGCGCACACGGCGCGGCTCTCCGGCGCCGAGTACCTGAACGGCCTGCGCGACGCCAACACGTTGCGAGGCTTCCTCACCGGCAGCGGCATCTTCGCGGTGTTCGACGCGCCGTGGCTGCCGCTGTTCCTCTTGCTGATCTACCTTTTTCACCCGCTGCTCGGCATGGTCGCAACCGTCGGCTCGG
>DASSUY010000126.1:0-18122 GCA_035706525.1 Steroidobacteraceae bacterium | reverse complement strand
ACGTTCTACGACCTCAACAACGGCAAGCTCGAGGAGCCGGAGGACGTCTACATCCCGTTCGGCTGGAACGCGGCGCTGGAGCTCCGCACCGCGGGCAACAACAACGGCTGGAAGCCCGAGGATATCAAGACGTACCAGGATTACCTGAACTCCGAGAACATCTGGATCCAGATGTGGGTCGAGCTGCCCGACACCGCGACGCGCGACCGCTTCAAGGCCTTCCTCGACAACTACTCGATGGAGCAGAAGAAGGCCGGGCGCTACCAGCGGCCGCTGAACAACCGGCTGACCCGCCCCGACCAGTGGCTGATCGACAACGAGGCGGTGAGCAACGACGACCGCATCCTGGTCGGCCTCGCCTTCGCCTTCCTCGCGGTCTGCCTCCTGAATACCGTGGGACTCCTGCTCGCGAAGTTCCTGAACCACGCGCCGCTCACGGGCGTGCGCCGGGCGCTCGGCGCGAGCCGCAAGCAGGTCTTCATGCAGCACCTCGTCGAGGTCGGCGTGATCTCCTCGATCGGCGCGGCGCTCGGGCTCGTCCTCGGCGCGCTGCTGCTGGTCGGCCTGCGCGCCCTCTACACGGTGGACCCGACGGACGCGGCCGGCACGCAGGCGATCGCGCACGTCGACATGACGAGCGTCATGACGGCCCTCGTGCTCGCGTTCGTCGCGACCCTCGCGGCGGGGCTCTACCCCGCCTGGCGCATCGGCCGCATCCCGCCGGCCACCTACCTGAAGGCTCAGTGACATGGCTACCTGGAACCTCCGCCCCATCGCCTCCGCCCTCTGGCGCAACCGCACCGGCGCGCTGCTCGTCGCCTTCCAGATCGCGATCGGCCTCGCCGTGCTCGTGAACGCCGTCTACGTCGTCAAGCAGCGCGTCGAGAAGATCGGCCGCCCGACCGGCATGGACACGCCGAACATGATCTGGGTGGCGAGCGCGGGCTTCTCGAAGGACTTCGACTACGACGCGAGCGTCCGCGACGACCTCGCGGCGCTCCGGAGCCTGCCGGGCGTGAAGGCCGCGAGCGTCTTCAGCAACATCCCGCTGTCCGGCGGCGGCAGCTCGAGCGGCTTCCAGGCGAAGCCCGGTGAAGTGAGCCCGAAGGAGAACGTGGCCGGCAACACCTACGAGGTCGACGAGCAGGCGATCGAGGCGCTGGGCGTCAAGCTGGCGGCGGGACGGCCGTTCCTCGCGAGCGAGATCCTGCCGCCGAGCGACACCTACGACTCGGCGCCGCTCGCGATCGTCAGCAAGGCCTTCGCGCAGGAGATGTGGCCGAAGGAGACGAACTTCGTCGGCAAGGTCTTCTACGACGGCCTCAGCAAGCCGACCACGGTCGTCGGCGTCATCGAGCACATGCAGGGCGCCTGGGTCGGCTGGGACAAGCTGAACAACATCGTGCTGTTCCCGCGGGTGAAGCGGGGCCCGACCGCCATCTACCTCGTGCGCGCCGAGCCCGGCCGCCGGGACGCGGTGATGCGCGACATCGAGGCGAAGCTCGGCGACTCCAACGCGGGCCGGCTGCTGCGCTGGGTGCGGCCGATGGACTACTTCGTGAACCAGTCCTACCTCGACGACCGCAACATGGCGATCTTCCTGGTGAGCGTCACGACCGCGCTGCTCGCGATCACCGCGCTCGGCATTTTCGGGCTCGCGACCTTCAACGTCTCGACGCGCATCCGCCAGATCGGCACGCGGCGCGCGGTGGGCGCGCGGCGCATGGACATCGTGCGCCACTTCCTGGTCGAGAACTGGATGGTGACGACCGCGGGGGTCATCGCGGGCTGCGGCGCGGCCCTCGGCATCGGCTACTGGATCTCGGTGAAGTACGAGCTGCCGCGCCTCGACCTCTACTACCTCGTCGGCGGCATCGTCGTGATCTGGCTGATCGGCCTCCTGGCGGCCCTGCAGCCCTCGCGCCGGGCCTCCCGGATCTCGCCCGCGGTGGCCAGCCGGACGGTCTAGACTGTGGGGGCCTTTCCAACGACCTGCGCGCATCCCGCATCCAAGCGAATGAAGGATCCGAAAGACCACGGCCTCGAGGACAGCTTGGCGGAGCGCACGGTTCTCGTCATCGACGACAGCGAGGCCGTGCGCACGGCCCTCGACGTGCTGCTCTCCATGCACGGCGCGCGCGTGCTCGGCGCCGACAGCGCCGCCGCGGGCACCGAGCTGCTCGCGCGGGAGCCCGTCGACCTCGTGATCCAGGACATGAACTTCCGCCGCGAGGCGACCTCGGGCGAGGAGGGCATCGCGCTCTTCCGCCAGATCCGCTCGCAGCATCCCGAGCTGCCGGTGATCCTCCTGACCGCGTGGACGCACCTCGAGACGGCGGTCGAGCTCGTGAAGGCGGGCGCCTCCGACTACGTCGCGAAGCCCTGGGACAACGCGCGGCTCCTGACGACGGTCCGCAACCTCCTCGACCTCGAGGCGGCGCGCGCCGAGAACCGCGCGATCCGCCGCCGGCGGGCCGCGGCACGCGCGCAGCTCGCCTCGAAGTTCGCGCTGAACGGCCTCGTCTACGAGAGCGAGGCGATGCACGCGCTCGTCTCGACCGCCGCGCGCGTCGCGCACGCGGACGTGCCGGTGCTGATCACCGGGCCGAACGGCGCCGGCAAGGAAGTCATCGCCGACGTCGTCCAGGCGAACTCCGCCGTGAAGTCGGGCCCCTACGTGAAGGTCAACGTGGGCGCGCTGCCGGACACGCTGATGGAGGCGGAGCTGTTCGGCACGGAGGCCGGCGCGTTCACGGGCGCGAAGGCGCGCACCGGCCGCTTCGAGGCCGCCGACGGCGGCACGATCTTCCTCGACGAGCTCGGCAACCTTTCGGCGCAGGGGCAGGCGAAGCTCCTGCGCGTACTGCAGACGGGCGAGTACGAGCGGCTCGGCTCGAACACGACGCGCCGGACCCGCGCCCGCGTGATCGCGGCGACGAACGCGAGCCTCCCGCAGCTCATCAAGGAAGGGAAGTTCCGCGAGGACCTCTTCTACCGCCTGAACGTCATCGAGCTCGAGGTGCCGCCGCTCGCCGCGCGCCAGGAGGACATCCTCCCGCTCGCTCTGCACTTCCTCGAGCCCGGCTTCACGCTCGCGCCGGACGCGCTGCGCGCGCTCGGCCGCTACCACTGGCCGGGCAACGTCCGCGAGCTCCGGAACGCGATCCACCGCGCCTGCCTCCTGTCCGTCGAGCCGGTGATCACGGCGAAGGCGCTCGCGCTCCCGGCCTCGACGGAAGGCGGCGACGGCTCGCACGTCGACCGCCAGGCGATCGAGCAGGCGCTGCTGCTCGCCGACGGCGTCGTCGCGCAGGCTGCGCGCGACCTCGGGCTCTCGCGCCAGGCGCTCTACCGGCGCATGGAGAAGCTCGGGCTCAAGGCCCCGGTCGACCCGGGCCGCTCTCCCGCGAACGCCTGAGTCCGCAGCCGGTACAATCGCCCGTGGCCCGCCGCGGTCGACCGCGGCACACGGGAGGTTTCCGATGAAGATGCTTCGACTCGCACCCGCGCTGCTCGCGGCGCTGGCCGCATTCACCGTTCACGCCGAGGACGACGGGCGCGCCCGCGTGACGGCGCTTGCCGACCGCTTCGTCGCCGAATACCAGAAGGCGTTCCCGATCGGCTACAGCTTCTCCGGCCTGCCCGTGGCCCGGAACGACGGCGTCGACATCAACTCGCCCGAGGATGTCGCGCGCTGGAACGCGCTGATGAAGGAGATGGCCGGCGAGCTCTCCTCCATCGAGCCGGACGCCTTCGCCTCGGAGCCCGAGTGGGTGACCTGGCAGTTCCTCGACCACGCCTTCAAGCAGAACATCTCGACGGCGGTCTGCCGGAACGAGCTCTGGAGCGTCTCGGCGCTCGGCTGGCAGGCGTCGCTGCCGCAGGTGGCGAGCATCCAGCCCGTCGCCACCGAGGAGAACCGCGCGCAGGCGCTCTCTCGCTGGCGCGACATCGGGCCCTGGATCGACCGCGAGATCGCGAACCTCAAGGAGGGCCAGCGGCTCGGGTATTCCGCGACCGAGGCGGCCGCGAAGTCGACGCTCTCGCAGCTCGACCAGATGCTGTCGCAGAAGCCGGAGGAATCGCCGCTCATGGAGCCGGCGACGCGCGCCAAGGACCCCGCCTTCGCCGAGGCCTGGAAGTCGGTGATCACGGGCACCGTCTGGCCGGGCATCACGCGCTACCGCGACTACATCCGCGACGAGTACGTCGCAAAGGCGCGCAAAACCCCCTCGCTCGACGGCATGCCCGACGGCCGCGCCTGCTACCGCGCGCTCATCTTCGCGATCACGACGGTCGACGCCGACCCCGAGGCGCTGTTCGACGTCGCGCAGAAGGAAGTGGAGCGCGAGCGCGGCGTCGCGACCACGCTCGGCCAGAAGCTCTTCGGCGACCGGGGCGCGGAGTGGAACTCGCTCGCCGACACGATGCGGGCCGACCCGAAGGAGCGCTTCGCCTCGCCGGACGAGGTGCGCGAGTTCACGCAGAAGACCTACGAGCGCGCCTACGCCGCGCGGGGGAAGATGGTGACGACGCCGCCCGACGGGCAGGTCGTCCTCGCGCCGTTCCCGGAGTTCCAGCAGCCGACGGCGCCGGGCGGCCAGTACCTGCCCGCGGCCGACGACGGCAGCCGGCCGGCGACGTACTTCTACCGCAACGTCACGACCGACCTGTACCGGAGCTCGCTGCAGAACGTGATCCTGCACGAGACGCTGCCGGGCCATCACCTGCAGGTGCAGTTCCTCGCCGAGCACGGGCGCAAGGGCAACCACCCGGTCGCGCGGCTCCTCTTCTTCAGCGGCGCAGGCGAGGGCTGGGCGACGTACGCGGAGGACTTCGCCTACGAGATCGGCCTCTACGATTCGGACCGCGACTACATCGGCCGCCAGATGAGCTCGATCTCGCCGATGATGGTCGTGGACCTCGGCATGCAGGTGAAAGGCTGGACGCCGGAGCAGGCGGTCAAGTACCTGCAGGAAGCCATGCCGCTCAGGCCCCCGCAGCGCGCGGAGCAGTCGGTCGCGCTGATCAGCAGCCTGCCGAGCTTCGTGCTCTCGTACCCGCTGGGCGGCATCGAGTGGCAGAAGATGCGCGACCGCGCCGAGAAGGCGCTCGGGCCGAAGTTCGACGTGCGCGCCTTCCACCAGGTCCTGCTGGAGGACGGGATGCTCCCGTTCTCGGCCCTGAACGCGAAGCTCGACCGCTGGATCGCGAGCCGGCAGTGACGCGCGGCTGATCTGGCACGATAGCGGGCCCATGGCCGCAAAGCCCCGCGCCCGCCGCTCGCTGGCCGGCCGCATCGGGACCCTCGTCGCGCTGACGGCGGCGGCGGTCGCGGCGGCCGGCCTCGCCCTCGACCGCTGGCTGGGCTCGCCCGTGCTCGCGGCCGCCGCGGCGCTCCTCGTCGTGCTGCCGCTCGCGCTCTGGCTCACGAACCGCATGCTGAGCCGCTGGAGCCGCAGCATCCGCGCCGTCGCCGACGGCATCGGGAACCTGCGCGACCGCGACTTCAGCGTCAGCGTGACGCCGACGGGCCCCGACGAGATCGGCGACCTGACGGCCGAGTACAACCTGCTCGGCGACAAGCTGCGCCGCGAGCGGCTGAACCTGCACCAGCGGGAGCTCCTGCTCGACACCGTCGTGCAGGCGACGCCCCTCGCGCTCGTGCTGACGAACCCGAACGGCCACGTCGTCTTCGGCAACATCGCGGCGCGCCAGCTCTTCCGCGCCGGCCGGAAGATCGAGGGCATCCTGTTCGACGAGCTGCTCGCGGACGCGCCGCAGCCCATGCGCGAGGCGGTCGAGAGCGGCGTCGACACGCTGTTCACGGTCGCCGAGGGCGCGGAGGCCGAGGTCTACCACCTGAGCCACCGGCCGTTCACGCTGAACAGCCAGCCGCACCGCCTGCTGCTCTTCAAGCAGCTGACCCGCGAGATGGCGGCGCAGGAAGTCGCGATCTGGAAGAAGGTCATCCGCGTGATCGCGCACGAGCTCAACAACTCGCTCGCGCCGATCAGCTCCCTCGCGCACTCCGGGCAGCAACTGGCCGCCGCGTCCGATCCGGAGCGGCTCGCGCGCGTGTTCACGACCATCGAGGACCGCGCCGCCCACCTCGCGACCTTCATCGACGGCTACGCGCGTTTCGCGAAGCTGCCGCGGCCCCGGCCGGCGGAAGTGGAGTGGCGCATGCTCATCGCGGGACTCCGCAACAGCCTCTCGTTCCGCGTGCTCGAGCCGCTGCCGCGGACGCCCGCCTGGGTGGACGCCGCGCAACTCGAGCAGGTCCTGATCAACCTCGTGAAGAACGCGATCGAGTCGGGATCGCCGGAGGACGAGGTCACGCTCGGCGTGAGGGAGCGGGCCGGCGGCTTCTCGGTCGAGATCGCCGACCGCGGGAGCGGGCTCTCCGAGGAAGTGCTGCGCGACGCCCTGCTGCCGTTCTATTCGACGAAGCCCAAGGGAACGGGCCTCGGCCTCACGCTCTGCCGCGAGATCGTCGACGCCCATGGCGGCCGGCTCTCGATCGCGAACCGCGAGGGCGGCGGCGCCATCGTGACCGCCTGGCTGCCCGGGCCCCCGGGCGAGCCGTAGGCGCGCGCGGCTGACGCCGCGGCTAGCGCTTCCTGCCCGGGCATGCGGCGGCGGATGACAGACCCGCGCCGCGACGGCTTCCTAGATTGGCTCGAGGGAACCGTACACCCCAAAGGAGCCGACATGGCGAGGCATCACGGCAGGGACCAGGACGAAGAGCGCGGCTTCGGGCCCAAGGACGGGCGCGGCCGGTTCAGCGGCCGCTACACGCGCGAGCAGGACGAGCGCACCGGCGGGCGGGAGCTTCCGCGCGGCAAGAAGGGCCGGGCAGATGGCGACGTATCGCGCGGCGAAGGCGGCGAGCGCGGCGGCTATGCGGGCTCGTTCGAGCGCGAGAGCGACGACTACGACCGCTCCATGGGGCGCAAGGACCGCGGCGCGCAGCCGGGCGGGCGCACGAGCCGCGACGATGACTACGTCGAGCTGGCCGAGGAGTCGCGATTCAACGACCGGGGAGACGGGCAGGGCAAGGTCGGCTGAGCCGGCCTGCCGCGACGGCTAAGATGACGGGGCGCAAGCCCGCAGGAGCGCCCATGAAGTCCTTTTTCGATTTCGCAGTCACCGGCATCCATGGGGAACCCGACCTGCTGAAGCCGCTCGCGGGCAAGGTCGTGCTCGCGGTGAACGTCGCGAGCCGCTGCGGGCTCACGCCGCAGTACACGGACCTCGAGGCGCTGCACGAGGAGCTGGCGGACGAGGGATTCGCCGTCGTGGGCTTCCCCTGCAACCAGTTCGGCGCGCAGGAGCCTGGCAGCGAGAAGGAGATCGAGGCCTTCTGCTCGACGACCTACGGCGTCACCTTCCCGATGAGCGCGAAGCTCGAGGTCAACGGGCCCGGGCGCCACCCGCTCTACGCCTGGCTCACCGACCCGGCGAACGGGCACGCGGGCGACATCGAGTGGAACTTCGAGAAGTTCCTGATCGGCCGCGACGGGCGGCTGCTCGCGCGCTACTCGCCGCCGGTGAAGCCGCGCGATAACGCCGTGATGAACGACGTCGCCGGCGCGCTTTCCGGGGAGTGACGCGGGGCTTCCGCGAGCGCCGCTCCCGGCGCCTTTCGCGACGGAGCGCGCCGCCGCTTACTTCTTCTTTTCCGCCTTCGAGCGGCGCCGCACGTCCTGGCCGTGGGCCCGCTTGTAGGTCTGGATGTCCTTGAATCGCCCCTTCGCGTCCCGCTTCGCGTAGAGCTTCTTGCCCTTGCTGCTGCGGTGCGTCGTCCTCTTCGCTTTCGCCACGGTAGAACCTCCGCTCAACCGGCCTTGCGACCGCCCATCGCCTGCTTGACGGCGCCGGCGGCATTGCCGCCCACGGCCCCGCTGATGAGCTGGATCAGGAGACTCGTCATGTCCATCGCATTTCCCCCTGTGGATGAAAGGCCCCCTCTGCCGGGAGGCTCGGCCGGACTATAGCGCGTGAGTCGCGGGTGGCAATTCCGGGCCGCGCCCCGTAACATTCCGGGCGCCCAATCGGGAGTTCGAAGCCCTTGAACCGCCACGCTAAATCCCTGCTCGCCGTCGCCTGGCTCGCCGTCATTCCGCTGGCCGCCGTCGCGGAGGACGCCCCGGCGAAGGGTGCGCAGCTCGCCTACACCTGCCTCGGCTGCCACGGCATCGAGAACTACAAGAACTCGTACCCGAAGTACTCGGTTCCGAAGCTCGGCGGGCAGCACAAGGCGTACATCGAGGCGGCGCTCAAGGAGTACCGCGACGGCTCGCGCTGGCATCCGACGATGCACGGCTATGCCTCGACGCTCTCCGACGAGGACATCGCCGAGCTCGCGGCCTGGTTCAGTTCGAGGGCCTCGAAGCCGGCGGACAACATCGTCGCCGGCACGCCGCCGGCGAAGGCGTCGATCTGCGTCGCCTGCCACGGCCAGAACGGCTTCGGCACGATGGACGAGTACCCGAACCTCGCGGGCCAGCACGAGGACTACCTCGCGCAGGCCCTGAACGACTATCGCCGCGGCAAGCGCAAGAATCCGATCATGCAGCCCTTCGCTTCGCAGCTGACGCCCGAGGAGATCGCGGAACTCGCGAAATTCTTCGCGGCGCAGGAAGGGTTGAAGACGCCGCACCAGGAATAGGCGGGCGGCACGCGGGTATGGACGAGGTCACGATCACCCGCGAAATGAACGAGCGCCGCGGCCGCTACGTCGCGAAGATCCCGGGCAGCGACGCCGAAGCGGAGCTGACCTTCCTCCGGGAGCCGCCGAACACCTTCGTCGCCGACCACACCCTGACGCCGGTCGCGCTCCGCGGCCGCGGCATCGCGACCAAGCTCGTCGAGCGCATGGTCGCCGACGCCCGCCGGGAGGGATTCAGGATCCGGCCGCTCTGTCCCTTCGTCGTCTCGCTGTTCTCCCAGCGCCCCGAGTGGGCCGACCTCGAAGCCTGAAAGGGGACGCTCACCTTTTCGCTAAAAGGGGCAGGCACCTTTAAGCAACCCGTTGTTTGAAGCCGGCCTTTTATCGGGCTTGATTTATTGGTTGACTCCTGATTCAATGAATAGATGGAAGGGTCAACGAAACGCCGGCGGCGGCACTACCAGCTCGGCCGCCGTGCCGAGACCACGGAAGAGACGAAGCGCCGCCTCGTCGAGGCGACCTTCCAGCTCCATTCCGAGCAGGGCATCGCCGGCACCACGATGAAGGACATCGCCGCGCGCGCGGGCGTCAGCGTCGGCACCGTCTACCACCACTTCCCGACCTACGTCGACGCGATCCACGCCTGCGGCGCCTGGGTGGCCGAGCACGAGCCCGCGCCGTCCGCCGCGGTGTTCGAGGGCGCAGCCACGCCGGCCGAGCGCGTCCGCCGCCTGGCGCAGGCGATGTTCGCCTTCTACGAGCGCGTGCCCGCGATCCGCTCGCTCCACCGCGACCGCCAACTGATCCAGGAGCTCGGCCCCTTCGCGGACGCGGAGGCGCGGAACCGCCGCGCGCTCGCGGAAGGCGCAGTCGGCGTCGAAGGCCCGGCCGCGCTCCTCGCGGCGCTGCTCGACATCGAGGTCTATCGCGCCCTGAAGCGCGAGGGCTTCTCGACCGCGGAGGCCGCGGAGCGGCTCGCCGCACTGATCAACCGCTCGCTCGAATCGACCGCCGGCGCCTGACGCCGGCCCCCAGGAGACCTCCCCATGCACACCCGCATCCACGAAATCGCCGACGGCATCTACCGGCTCTCGACCCTCGTGCCGGAGATCGCCCCGCCCGCCGGCTTCACCTTCAACCAATTCCTGCTGATGGCGGACGAGCCGCTGCTTTTTCACTGCGGCCACCGCTTCATGTTCGACAGCATCCGCGCCGCCGTCGCGACGCTGATGCCGCCCGAGCGCCTCCGCTGGATTTCGTTCAGCCACTTCGAGGCGGACGAGAGCGGCTCGATGAACGCCTGGCAGGAGATCGCGCCCGCGGCGCAGGTCGCGCACGGGCAGCTCGGCTGCGCGATCAGCCTGAACGACCTGTCGCTGCGCACACCGCGCGCCCTCGCGGACGGGGAGGTGCTCGACCTCGGCGGCAAGCGCGTGCGCTACCTCGCGACGCCGCACCTGCCGCACGGCTGGGACGCGGGCCTGATGTTCGAGGAGACGACCGGCACGCTGCTCAGCAGCGACCTGCTCGGCCAGATCGGCGACGGCCCGGCGATCGCGACTGCCGACATCGTGGGGCCCGCGCTCGAGAGCGAGAAGGTCTGGCGGTCGATGAGCATCTCGCAGGACACGGTGCCGATGATCCGGCGCCTGGCCGCGCTCCGGCCCCGGACGCTCGCGATCATGCACGGCGCCTCGCTCGACCGCGGCTGCCCGGAGGCGCTCAACGCTTTCGCCGACGGCATCGCCGAGGGACGGCTGGCGGCCTGATCAGAAAAAGGGGACGCTCACCTTTTCGTGCGCAAGCGGCGATTGGCAGTTGCCGAGCCATCTGCTCGGCAATGCACGAAAAGGTGAGCGTCCCCTTTTAGTCGCCTTTCAGTTTCTCCAGGAACATCGCCACCGCCCACTGGTAGTAGTCGACGTTGTCGCGCTTCTGGAAGCCGTGGCCCTCGTTGAGGCCGAGCAGGTACCAGACCTCGCCGCCGTTGGCGCGGATCTTCGCGACCATCTGCTCGGACTCCGTCACCGGCACGCGCGGGTCGTTCTGCCCCTGCACGATCAGCATCGGCTTGTTGATCTTCCCCGCGTTGTTGAGCGGCGAGATCTGCTCGAGGAAGGCGCGCATCTTCGGGTCGCGCTCGTCGCCGTACTCAGGACGGCGGAGGTCCCGCCGGTACTCGGCCGTGCTCTCGAGGAAGGTCACGAAGTTGCTGATGCCGACGATGTCGACCGCGCCGCGCAGGCGGTCGTTGAAGTGCGTCATCGAGGCGAGGACCATGTAGCCGCCGTAGGACCCGCCGATCAGCACGACGCGCTTCGCGTCGAGGTCGGGCTGCGTCGCGATCCAGTCGAGCAGCGCGCCGATGTCCTTCACCGAGTCCTCGCGCTTCATGCCGTTGTCGAGCGCGACGTAGGTCTTGCCGTAGCCGCTCGAGCCGCGGACGTTCGGCTGGATCACCGCGTAGCCGAGCTCGGCCGCCCACTGCTGCACGTTCATGCTGAAGACCGGCTGCGCCTGGCCTTCCGGCCCGCCGTGGATGCTGATCAGCACGGGATGCGGCCCGGCGCCCGCGGGCTTGTAGACCCAGGCGGGAATCTCGCGCGGCTTGCCGTCCGCCTTGTCGAAGGTCGGGTAGCGAACGAGCTTCGGCGCGACCAGCGACTTCGCGTCCACCGGCCCGATCTCGCTCTCGGTCCAGCGCTGGAGCGTCCCGTCCGCGAGCGTCCAGACGAAGACGTCCGAGGGTGCGGTCGGCGTCTGCATGCCGAAGCCGAGACGCTTGCTCTCCGGGTCGAAGGCGATGGTGCCGATCACGCCGAACGGCAGCTCGGGCGGGATGAGGTCCGCGCGCTGCACGAGGTCCATGGCGCCGATCTTGCTGGCGCCGTCCTCGTTCACCACGTATGCGAGGTAGCGCCCGTCGCGCGAGAGCGCGACGTCCTCGATCTCCCAGTGGATGAGGCCGCGCGTGAGGTCCGTGACCTTGCCCGTCGCGAGGTCGACGTGGCGCAGCGTCCGGAACTCCGTGCCGAGGTCGGAGGTGATGTAGACCCCCTTGCCGTCCTTCGCGAACAGCCCGCCGCGCGCCGCCTTCACCCTGGCCGGCTCGATCTCCTTGAGCGTGCGCGACTCGAGGTCGTAGACGTACAGGTAGCTCTCGTTGACCGAGACGAAGTGGATCAGCAGCAGCGACTTGCCGTCGGGCGACCAGTCGGCCGGCGCCCAGCCGGGCTCGGGCGCCTCGTACACGAGCCGGGGCTGCATGCGGTCGAGCGGGTCGTCCACGTAGATGTCCGCGGCGACGCCCGTACGCGCGGTCCAGGAGAACGCGTGGCGCGTGCCGTCCGGCGACCAGACGCCGCTGTTCGCGCGGCCGCGCCCGTCCGTCAGCCTGACCGGCGCGCCAGCCGCGGGATCGAGGTACTCGAGCTGGTAGTTCTCGTCGCCGCCCGCGTCGCGCGTGTAGACGACGCCCTTGCGCGCGCCGGTCGGCGACCAGCTGCCGCCGTTGATCGGCTCGTCGAAGAAGGTGAGCTGCCGGCGGGCGCCCAGCGGGCGGTCGACGACGTGCAGCTGGTTCGTGTTGCCGAAGCGCGTCGCTATCGTCACGCGCCCGTCGGGCGTCCAGCCCGCGAAGCTCGCGCTGCGCGCGAACTGGTAGCGGCGCAGGCGCTCGCGCAGCTCCGCCGGGATCTCCGGGATGCCCTCGGTCGCGAGGTTGCCGCGCGTCACGCGCTCGACTTCGGCGGCGCCCGCGGCGGCGGGCAGCAGGGACGCGGCGCAGAGGACGGCGGCGGAGAGGGCGGTCAGGGCGGGGCGGATCATGCGCGGCCTCCGTGAATGCGGCAGCGCGAAGGATGCCACAGCAAAGCCCGCGGCAGGCAAGCGCGGCCGTGCGAAAATGCGGCAGGAGGAACGATGGGCACGCCAACGACCGATTACCGCGCCGGCATCACCGCGATCGACGTGGACCTGATGCGCCCCGGCATGGCCGCCGCGCACCTCGTCGTGGACGCCGGCCGCGCGGCCTTCGTCGACACGGGCACGACTCACTCGGTGCCGAAGCTGCTCGCGACGCTGGAGGCGAAGGGCATCGCCCGCGAGGACGTCGACTGGGTGCTGACGACGCACGTGCACCTCGACCACGCGGGCGGCGCGGGCGCGCTCCTGCGCGAGCTCCCGAATGCGCGCTGCGCGATCCACCCGCGCGGCGCGCGCCACCTCGTGAACCCGGCGCAGCTGATCGCGGGATCCCGCAAGGTGTTCGGCGAGGATCGCTTCGACGCGCTCTACGGCGAACTCGTGCCCATCCCGGAGGAGCGCGTTTTCGTCGCCGACGACGGGGCGAAGATCCGCCTCGGCTCCCGGGAACTCGAGCTGGTCCACACGCCGGGCCATGCGCTGCACCACTACTGCGTCGTGGACGCGGCGAACGCGCTGATCTTCTCCGGCGACACCTTCGGGCTCTCCTACCGCGACCTGGACGTGGACGGCCGCGCATTCATCGTCCCGACGACGACGCCGGTGCACTTCGATCCGGAGGCGCTCTGCGCCTCCGTCGACCGGCTGATGTCCTGCCGGCCGCGGTCGATTTTCCTGACGCACTTCGCGGAGGTCACGGAGCTCGAGCGCCTCGCGCGGGAGATGAAGGAGCGCGTCCTCGCCTTCGCGGACCTCGGGGCGCGGCTGCGCGACGCGCCCGACCGGTCGACCAAGCTCCGGCGCGGGATGTTTGCGATGATAGGCGCCTGGCTGGACGCGCACGGCTTTCCGCGCGACGAGGCCAGGCGCCGCTGGCTGCTCGACAACGACATCGAGCTGAACTGCCAGGGCATCGAGGTCTGGCTGGACAGGAAGTGACATGAACGCATTCAGGGCATTCCGCATACACGAGAAGGACGGCAAGATCGCCGCCGGGTTCGAGCAGATGGCCGTCGACGCGCTGACCGCAGGCGACGTCGTCATCCGCGTGAAGTACTCGAGCATCAACTACAAGGACGCGCTCGCTGCGACCGGCGCGGGCAAGATCCTGCGCAAGTACCCGCTGAACGGCGGCATCGACCTCGCGGGCGAGGTCGTCTCGTCCACGGACGCGCGCTACAAGGCGGGCGACGCCGTGCTCGTGACGGGCTGCGGCCACTCCGAGACGCTCGACGGCGGCTACGCGGAGTACGTGCGCTCGAAGGGCGACTTCGTCATCCCGATGCCCGCCGGCATGAGCGCCTTCGACGCGATGGCGCTCGGCACGGCGGGCTTCACCGCGGCGCTCGCGCTGCACCGCATGGAGCAGAACGGGCAGAAGCCGTCGATGGGGCCCATCGTCGTGACGGGCGCCTCCGGCGGAGTTGGCTCGATCGCGATCGATCTGCTCGCGGGCCGCGGCTACGAGGTCGTCGCGGTCAGCGGGAAGGCCGAGGCGGACGAGTTCCTGAAGTCCCTGGGCGCGACGAAGATCCTCCGCCGCCAGGACATCGACCTCGGCAAGCGCCCGCTCGAGACCGCGCTCTGGGGCGGCGCCGTGGACAACGTCGGCGGCGAGATCCTCACCTGGCTCACGCGCACGACGGACCTCTGGGGCAACATCGCGAGCATCGGCCTCGCCGCCAGCCACAAGCTCGAGACGACGGTGATGCCGTTCATCCTCCGCGGCGTGAGCCTCCTCGGCATCAACTCCTCCGCCATGCCGCGCGAGGTGCGCGTCGGCATCTGGCAGCGGCTGGCCACCGACCTGAAGCCGCGGCACCTCGACCGCATCGTGACGAACACGATCGGCTTCGACGCGCTGCCGGGCGCCTTCGACGACTACGTGAAGGGCCGCATCATGGGGCGGACGGTCGTCAAGATCGCCTGAGATGGCGGAGTCCATCGAGCCGCGGCTGGCGGCGGGACTCGCGCAGCTCGGCCTCCCGCTCGCGCCGGGGCAGGTCCAGGCGCTGCTCAAGCTCGTCGATGCGCTCGCGGAGTGGAACACGCGCGTCAACCTGACCGCGATCCGCTCGCCCGCGGACATGGTCGACAAGCACCTGCTCGATTCCCTCGCCGTGCTGCCGCTGTTGAAGGGCCTCGCCATCGCGGACGTCGGCACCGGGGCCGGATTCCCCGGGCTCCCGCTCGCGATCGCCGACCCCGACCGGCGATACACCCTCGTCGAGGCGACCGGCAAGAAGGTGGCTTTCGTCCGGCGGGCCGCGGGCATGCTGGACCTGCCGAACGTCGAGGTGGTCCAGGCGCGCGCCGAGTCCTACAGGCCGCATCGGCCCTTCGACTGCGTGCTCTCCCGGGCCCTCGGGACGCTGTCGGAGTTCATCCGGGTGGCGGGCCACCTGGCGGGGGCCCGCGGCCGGCTCCTGGCCCTGAAAGGCAAGGTCCCGGAGGCGGAAATCGCGGCCCTTCCGGAGGGCTGGAAGCTGGTCGCCGTGCACCCTGTCGCCATTCCCGGACTCGACGCCGAACGCTGCGTCGTCGAACTTGCTAAGGTTTAGGTTCCGATGGTCAAGCGCATCATCGCGGTCGCGAACCAGAAGGGCGGGGTGGGCAAGACCACCACCGCGGTGAACCTTGCCGCCTCGCTCGCCGCCACGCAGCGGCGGGTGCTCCTGATCGACCTCGACCCGCAGGGCAACGCGACCATGGGCTGCGGCGTCGACAAGCGCACGCTCGAACGGTCCGTGACCGAGGTGCTGCTCGGCGACTGCAACATCGTCGACGCGATCCTCGCGATCGAGGGGGCCGGCTTCGACCTGCTGCCCGCGAACCAGGACCTGACGGCCGCCGAGGTGCGGCTGCTGACGCTGCTCGCCGGCCGCGAGCACCGGCTCGAGAAGGCGCTCGCGCCCGTGCGCGACACCTACGACATGGTCATCATCGACTGCCCGCCGGCGCTCAACATCCTGACGGTGAACGCGCTCACCGCGGCCGATTCCGTGCTGATTCCGATGCAGTGCGAGTACTACGCGCTCGAGGGGCTATCCGGCCTCATGTCGACGATCGAGCAGATCCGCGACTCGGTGAACCCGCGGCTCGAGGTCGAGGGCATCCTCCGCACGATGTTCGACCCGCGGAACAACCTCTCGAACGACGTGGCGGCGCAGCTCATCGAGCATTTCGGCGATCGCGTGTTCCGCACGATCATCCCGCGCAACGTCCGCCTCGCGGAGGCGCCGTCCTTCGGCGTGCCCGTGATGCTGCACGACAAGGATTCGCGCGGCGCGCTCGCCTATCTTGCGCTCGCGGGCGAGATGATCCGGCGCGACGACCCGGAGTCCGTGCAGGACGAGCCCGCGGCGGAGAGCGCGGAGCCGGAGGGCGCCGTCGCGGAGGCCGCCGCGGAAGAGCCGCCGGCAGTCGCCGCGCCCGAGCCGGAACCCGAGTCCGAGATCGAGCCGGCGGCGGATCCGGGTCCCGAATCCAGCGATCCCGAGCGGCAGGCGACGACGGCCGCGATTCCCTACCTCTCGAAAGGCTTCTAAAGGGGACGCTCACCTTTTCGTGCGCGGCGGAGCCCGTGGGGCGCCGCCACCGAAAAGGTGAGCGTCCCCTTTTGTCCCGGATCTGGGACGGACAGTCCGCCGGACGTCCCATGACCGGGATGTCCGCGTCCGCCGGACACTTGGGGGCCCATGCCCCCGTCCCCGCCGAATAACTAAAAACATAGCCAGATCATTATCTTACGTGCGACATGGCCGAGTTGGCACGCTCCTTGCTCTATTTAGGGCAAGAGCGGCAAAGGCCGCATCGGATTAAAGAGAGAAAGGAGAGAGTCATGAGCACACTGTTCAAGCGCAACACCGGCATCGCGGCCTTCGCAGCCCTCGCCATCGTCGGCCTCACGGGCGTCACGCTGGATCGCGGCCACGCGGGCGCCGAGCCCGAGGGCACGGTCGAAGTGGGCACGCTGAAGACGCTCGCCGTCGGCAACCTCGTCGTCGCCCAGCTTCCGGCGGTGAACGTCCTGGGTGCCCGCGAGGTCCAGCTCGCCGATGCGACGGCCCATGTCGAACCGCAGGGCTGAGCCGCCCGCCCGGGGCGGACGCGAGTCGGTGGTGACGGAGGCCCAGGTGACGCGTGCGTGCATCGCCGTCGCGGTGGGCCTCCTGCTGGCGCTCTGGCTCCTGCGCCCGGCCTGCACGACCCCCAACGTGCGCACGGCGCTCCCGGAGCTCCGCGCGCTCGGCGGCATCCCGACCCTGGTGATCTGACATGGACCGTCCGCGCGTCGTCGAGAAGTTCAGCTTCCGCAAGCACCGCAAGCTCGCGCTCATCGCGGGCGGCTTCCTCGCTCTCTCCGGGGTGGCCTTTGGCATCGCGAAGCTCGAGCCCGGCGCGCCCTCGGTCGCGCGCGAGCAGCTCTACCTCGACGAGGTCAAGGAAGGCACGCTCGAGCGCAAGGTCCGCGGCCCCGGCGTCCTGCAGCCGCGCGAGGCGCGCTGGCTCGCGACCCGCGTGAACGCCCGCGTCGACCGCGTGCTCGTGCGCGCGGGCGAGAAGGTCGAGCCCGACACCGTCATCGTCCAGCTCTCCAATCCCGAGGTCGAGCGCGCGGCCGACGCCGCGGCGCTCGAGGTCGCCGCCGCCCGCGCCGAGCTCGCCGCCGCGCGGCTCGAGCTCGAGAGCCAGCGCCTCGACCGCCGCTCCTCGCTCGCCGAGGCGCGCGCGACCGCCGAAGCCGCCCGCCTGCAGGCGATCGCCGAGCAGGAGGCCTTCGACAAGGGCGCGGTCTCGAAGCTCCAGACGCAGCGCTCGAAGATCGAGGCCGCCCAGCTCGGCGAGCGCGCCAAGATCGAGGAGCAGCGGCTCGCCGCGCTCGACTCCGCCGTCACCGCCCAGCTGGCGGCGCGCGAGGCGCGGCTGCGCCAGCTCGAGCGGGCGCTCGAGGAGAACCGCCTGACGGCCGATTCCCTCCAGGTGCGCGCCGGCATCGCGGGCGTCGTGCAGAGCGTCCCGGTCCAGGAAGGCCAGCAGCTCGCCCCCGGCACGAACGTCGCGCGCGTCGCCAAGCCCGGCACGCTCTACGCGGAGCTGCGCATCCCGGAGATGGATGCCCGCGACCTCGCGCCGGGCCTGCCCGCCGTCGTCGACATGCGCGACCGCACGGTTCGCGGCCGCGTCGTGCGCGTGGACCCCGCCGTCACCGCCGGCGCGGTGCGCGTCGAGGTGGACTTCGACGAGCCGCTGCCCACGCAGGCGCGCGCCGACCTGTCGGTGGACGGCACGGTCTCCGTCGAGACGCTCAGGAACGTTCGCTACGTCGGTCGGCCGGTCGGCGCCCAGTCCGAATCCACGACCACCGTATTCCGCGCGAAGGCGGGCGATTCCGTCGCCGAGCGCGTCCCGGTCCGGTTCGGCAAGGCGTCGGTGAACCAGATCGTCGTGCTGGACGGCCTCGAGCCCGGCGACGTCGTCGCGCTCGCGGACACGACGCAGTGGGCCGGGAAGGAACGGCTCG
>DASSUY010000125.1:0-20273 GCA_035706525.1 Steroidobacteraceae bacterium | reverse complement strand
CGCGTCGCGACGACGGCCGTCGTGACGGCGATGCTGGGCGGGACCCTGGAGCAGGTGATCAACGCCGTGTCCAACGCCTGGATCGACGGCGGGGCGCTTCGCACCTATCGCCACGCGCCGAACACTGGATCCCGCAAGAGCTGGGCCGCGGGCGACGCCACGAGTCGCGGCGTGCGCCATGCGCTGATCGCGCTGCGCGGCGAGATGGGCTATCCGTCCGCGCTCACTGCGCCGAAATGGGGCTTCTACGACGTCCTGTTCCGCGGGAACCCCTTCGTCTACAAGCAGGGCTTCGGCAGCTACGTGATGGAGAACGTGCTGTTCAAGATCAGCTTTCCGGCGGAATTCCACGCGCAGACCGCGGTCGAGTGCGCGATGCGCCTGCATCCGGAGGTCAGGGGCCGGCTGGACGCGATCGAGCGCATCGTGATCGAGACGCAGGAGCCGGGCGTCCGCATCATCGACAAGACGGGCCCGCTCGCGAACCCGGCCGACCGCGACCACTGCATCCAGTACATGGTCGCGATCCCGCTGATCCACGGCCGGCTCACGGCCGCGGACTACGAAGACGCGGTCGCCGCCGATCCCCGCGTCGACGCGCTGCGAGGCCGGATGGAGGTGCGGGAGAACCCGCAGTTCACGGCCGACTACTACGCGCCGGACAAACGCTTCATCGGCAACGCGATCCAGGTCTTCTTCCGGGACGGGACGAAGACCGGGCGCGTCCAGGTCGATGCGCCGATCGGCCATCGCCGGCGCCGTGCCGAGGGCTACCCGGTCCTCGTGGAAAAGTTCCGGTCCTCGCTGCCGCCCGTGTTCCCGGAGAAGCAGTGCCGCCGGATCGAGTCCCTGTTCGCCGACCCGGCGAAGCTGGACGCGATGCCGGTGGACGACTTCGTCGCCCACCTCGTCCGCGGCTGAACGGCGCTCAGTCGCCGAAGATCGAGAGCTGGCTGGCGTCGGCCACCCGGCGTCGCCCCTTGCCTGCCGATCCCCGACGGGACCGGCCGCCGCGCTGGCTGCCGGCGAGGCCCGCGATGTAGCTCGCGAGGGCGGCGAGCGCGGCTCGACGCAGGGAGTAGAGGACGAAGCGGCCCTCGGAGCGCGACTCCAGCACGCCGGTCCGGCTCAACTCCTTGAGGTGGAACGAGAGCGTCGAGGCGGGGCAGCGCAGGACGCGGGCCAGCTCGCCCGCCGCCACGCCATCGGGGCCCGCCCCGGCCACGCAGTCGAGGATCTGGAGGCGCGTGGCCTGGGCCAGAGCCGCGAGGACAGGCACCTGCTTCCGGGCCTGGGACTCGCTCATGCCCCCCGCCTTCGCCGAAAAACCCACGGCAATGGAACCGAATTTCTTGACATAGCGCAAGAAACCGCCCCTGGCCCCCTTCCCTGCCGTAGAAATCGCGGTATATTCGCCTCGTATCGATTTGATGTTACGGGGAACTTCGAATCGATGCGCGGTGTTTGGAATTCGAGGCCGATTACCTTTCCATCGAACTAGAACTAAAGCATGCCAGTCAGGGAGCTTGGAACACCGTGAGTGCAGCCGCCTGGGAGAGTTTGCATAAGGCCACGCTGGAGCTGGCCAAGTCCACCGCGCTGAAGCAGCGATTGACCGATGCGTTCACGCGCCACCTGCTCGACCTCCCGACACAGGACCTTCCGGGGGAGGTCCGCCAGGACTTCGAGGCCCTTCGGCAGTCCATGACCCGCATCCGGCCCGAGCACGGCCAATGCCCGGTGGCGGCGACGGTGCGCAAGATGTCCATCGGGGAGGCGGACGCCTGCGCCGCCCGGATCATCGCGCTGCTCGACACGCTCCATCGCACGAGCCTCGCGGCCCCGCAGTCGAAGCCGAACGGCCAGTCTCACCTGCGCTCGGCCGGCGACACGGGCAGCAGCCGCATCCCGAACCTGATCAGCCTCAATCGAGCTTGAACTCGATCACGTCCCAGCGCGTCGTATCCTCGTGACGCGCCTGGCGACGGATCGCATCCGCCATTTCCCGCCCGTTCCAGGGCACCACTTCGTCCGCCATCTCCCGGAGCTTCGGCGGCACCGCCTCCGTCGTGCCGAACGGCTCCATCACGACCAGCGGCTTGTCGCAGGACTGGGCGTAGAGGCACTGGTACTCGATGGCGGTGTGGTCGCGGATGTAGAGCGCAGACAGCACGACGACGACCTCGGCGTCCGTGATCTGCCGGCGCAGGTCCTCGCGGATCGCCTCCTTCTCCTTGCTCCGCGGCGGCTTGTCGGGCGTCGCGAGGTTCTTGTAGAAGAAGTTGGGCTGGCTCTCGAGGTACTCGAACACGCGAAAGTAGGCTTCGTCCGGCATGTAAAGGTGCGTGACGAAGAGCCGAATGGGATCGTTTTCATTCACGTCGGCCGCGCCTCCCCGGGTGCTCCGCCTAGAATACGTCTTTTGGCCTGACCGGGGTACCGGCCCGCAGATGCGACTGCTCGTCTACAACATCCGCTACGCGACCGGCACGGGACCGGCCTTCCACCTGCCGGTGCCGGGTGCAGGCTACTTGCGCAGCAGCCGCCAGATCCTCGAGCGCATCACCGACTTCATCGCCGAACGCGACCCGGACATCGTCGGGCTGATCGAGGTCGACACGGGCTCGATCAGGAGCGGCATGATCAACCAGGCGGAGTTCATCGCGAGCCACCTCAAGCACTACTCGACCTACCAGTGCAAGTACGGCGAGGACTCGCTGAACCAGTTCATGCCGATCGTCCGCAAGCAGGCGAACGCCTTCCTCGCCGCCTCGCGCGTGCACGGCGAGCGCTTCCACTACTTCGAGACCGGGATCAAGAAGCTGATCATCGAGCTCGAGCTCGAGAACCTCGCCGTCTTCCTGGTGCACCTCTCGCTCAAGTTCCGGCACCGCCACTACCAGCTGCGGCACCTGCACCAGCTCGTCCGGCGCCAGACGAAGCCGGTGATCGTCGCCGGCGACTTCAACACGTTCTGGGGCGAGCACGAGATCTACCTCTTCATGCAGGCCGCGGGACTTCGCAGCGCGAACATCGCGAGCCTGCCTTCCTACCCGAGCCGCTGGCCCCGCAAGGAGCTCGACTTCATCCTCTACGGCGAGGGCATCCGGCCGAAGGGCTTCGACGTCCCCGCCGTGCCGCTCTCGGACCACCTGCCGCTCGTGTTCGACTTCGAGGTCGATCCCGACCACGTGCGTGCGCCCCGCGGCGAGGACGTCGCGAAGGCGTGAATCCGCCGGGGAGCGCATAATCGGGCATTGACCTGCAGCGGATCCGGACGATGCCGAGCAATTCCAGACACTGGCGCCTCGAGACCGATGCCGAGCGCGTCGCGACGCTCACCTTCGACCTCGCGGGGAGCAGCACCAACACGCTCGGCAGCGAGCCGATGCAGGAGCTCGGCGAGCGCATCGCCGAGGTCGAGGCCGCCCGCCCCCGCGCGCTGGTCATCCGCTCCGGCAAGGACAACGGCTTCATCGCCGGCGCCGACATCACCGAGTTCGGGAAGCTCACGGACCTCGAGCAGGCCTACCGGCTCGCGCGCGCGGGCCAGGAAGTGTATGCGCGCATCGAGCGCCTGCCGATGCCGACGGTGGCCGCGATCCACGGCTTCGCGCTCGGCGGCGGGCTCGAGCTCGCCCTCGCCTGCCGCTACCGCGTCGGCGCCGACGACGGCAAGCTGAGCCTCGGGCTCCCCGAGGTCCAGCTCGGCGTCCACCCGGGGTTCGGGGGGACGGTGCGCATGCCGCGGCTGATCGGCGCGAGCGCGGCCCTCGACCTCATGCTGACGGGCAAGACGCTCCGTGCTTTACAGGCGCTGGGGCTCGGCGTCGTCGACCGGCTCGCGCCGCGCGCGGACCTGCTCAAGGCGGCGCGCGAGGTCGCGCTGGCTGCGCCGCCGCCCCATCGTCCCGCGTTCGCCCAGCGCCTGCTGGCCTGGCCTGTCGTGCGCTCGTTCGTCGCGAAGCAGGCCCGCACCCAGGTGGCCCGCCGGGCCAAGCCGGAGCACTACCCGGCGCCCTACGCGATCATCGACCTGTTCGAGCGCTACGGCGCCGGGGGCGAGGCCGCCTACGAGGCCGAGGCGCGCTCGATCGCGAAGATGTTCCTCTCGGAGCAGTCGCGGAACCTCGTGCGGGTCTTCTTCCTGCAGAACCGGATGAAGTCGCAGGGCGGCAAGTCGGCGCGCAAGTTCGCCCGCGTGCACGTCGTCGGCGCCGGCGTCATGGGCGGCGACATCGCGGCCTGGTGCGCGTCGCGCGGCCTCACGGTGACCCTGCAGGACCGCGAGATGAAGTACGTGGAGCCGGCGCTGAAGCGCGCCGGCGAGTTCTTCGCGAAGCGCGCCGGCGACCCGGCGAAGGCGTCCGAGATGGCGGCGCGCCTCACTGCCGACGTCGAGGCGGCGGGCGTCCCCGACGCTGACGTCGTCATCGAGGCGATCTTCGAGGATGCGGACGCCAAGCGCGCCCTGTACGCGAAGCTCGAGCCCCGCATGAAGCCCGGCGCGATCCTCGCGACCAACACCTCGAGCATCGTGCTGGAGGACCTCGCGCGGGACCTCGCCGACCCGGGCCGGCTCGTCGGGCTGCATTTCTTCAACCCCGTGGCGAAGATGGCGCTGGTCGAGATCATCCGCTCCGCGGTGACGCGCGCGGAGGTCGCGGAGGATGCGCTCGCGTTCACGCGGCGCCTCGACAAGCTGCCCCTGCCCTGCCGCAGCTCGCCGGGATTCGTGGTGAACCGCGTGCTGATGCCGTACATGACGGAGGCGATGCTCGCGGCGGACGAAGGCGTCCCGCTCGCCCTCATCGACCAGGCCGCGGTCGACTTCGGCATGCCGATGGGCCCGATCGAGCTCGCGGACACCGTGGGGCTCGACGTCGCCTCGCACGTCGGCAAGATCCTGTCCGCGGCCTTCGGCCTGCCGGTGCCGCTCCGGACCGCGGAGCTGATCGCGGCCGGCCACGTCGGCCGGAAGTCGGGGCGCGGATATTACGAATGGCGCGACGGCAAGCCGGTGAAGCCGCCGGCGGAGGGTCGCGCGCCGGAGGACCTCATCGACCGCATGATCCTCCAGTACCTCAACGAGGCCGTCGCCTGCCTGCGCGAGGGCGTCGTGGAGGACGCGGACCTGCTGGATGGCGGCATGATCTTCGGGACAGGCTTCGCGCCGTTCCGCGGCGGCCCGCTGCACTACGCGCGCCAGCGCGGCGTGCCGGAAATCGTCGCGCGGCTGGAGGCGCTCGCCGCCAAGTACGGCCCCCGGTTCAACCCGGATGCCGGCTGGAGCACGCTCGGGACGAGCCGCTGAGTCGCCCGTAAGGCTATGATACGCATTCGCGCCTGCAAGGGAGGCCGGTGCCTCCCGCTGCGCGCACCGAAACGAGATGAGCCAGGACAAGCCGGTCGAACTCGATGTGCTCCGGAGCTTCAGCCCGCTCGACGGCCTGAAGCGCGAGAACCTGCACGCGCTCGCGAAGAAGACGCGCCTGCAGGAGCTCGACAGCGGACGGGTGCTGTTCAAGGAAGGCGAGTCGGACAAGCGCACGATCTACCTGGTCGGCGGCGAGCTCGAGCTGCGCGTCGGCGACCGCACCGTGTCCATGCTGCGCGCGGGCACCCCGGAGGCCCGCATCGCCGTGGCGCCGGGGCAGCCGCGGCGCTTCACGGCGCGGGCCCTCTCGGACGTGACGTACGTCGCGATCGACTCGGACCTGCTCGACGTCATGATCACCTGGGACCAGACGGGGTCGTACGAGGTGAGCGAGATCGCGGGCGCCAGCGCGGCCGACAGCGACGACTGGATGACCGTGCTGCTGCAGACCAAGGCCTTCCACCGGATCCCGCCGGCGAACCTGCAGGCGCTCTTCATGCGCATGCAGCACGTCGCCTGCCGTGCCGGCGAGGTGGTCATCAAGCAGGGGGACGACGGGGACTACTTCTACGTGATCACCAAGGGCGCGGCCGTGGTCACGCGCGAGACGCCCATGAACCGGGACGGACTCAAGCTCGCCGAGCTCGGCGTCGGCGAGTCGTTCGGCGAGGAAGCGCTGATCTCGGACGGCAAGCGCAACGCCACGATCACGATGCAGACGGACGGGGCCCTCGTCCGCCTCGGCAAGGAAGACTTCAAGGAGCTGCTGAACGAGCCGCTGCTGCACTGGGTCGAGCTCGCGCATGCGCGCGACCTCGTCGGGCGCGGGGCGAAGTGGCTCGACGTGCGCCTCCCGTCGGAATTCGAGACCTTCCACCTCGACGACGCGGTCAACGTGCCGCTGTACTTCATCCGGCTGAAGGTGAAGACGCTAGACCCGAAATTGCCGTACATCTGCGTCTGCGACACCGGCAGGCGCAGCTCCGCCGCCGCCTTCCTGCTCTCGGAGCGCGGATTCGACGCCTACTGCCTGCAGGGCGGGATGACCGGCAACGGGCTCGGGCCCGCATAGGGAAAAGGGGACAGTCACCTTTAAAGGTGGCTGTCCCCTTTTACATCGTGTGGGTCGCCTTGTCCCCGCCGAGCGCGCCGGCGAGGTAGGACTCGATCTTCTTCTGCGTCGTGCCGCGATCCTGCTCGCTGAACTGCACGCCGATGCCGGCGGTGCGCTTGCCCTGGGCGCCCTTGGGCGTCAGCCAGATCACGCGGCCGGCGACCGGCAGCTTCTCTTCCTCGCCCATCAGGTTCAGCAGCATGAACACCTCGTCGCCGAGGCGATAGCTGCTGTTCGTCGGGATGAAGAGCCCGCCGTTCTTCACGAACGGCATGTAGGCGAGGTAGAGCGCGCTCTTGTCCTTGATCGTCAGGGTCAGAAGGCCCGGCTTGGTGGATGGCGCGCGCATTTTCAATCCGTTCACTCCTCCGACGATCCCGCCTGCCGCCCGACCAGGGCTACCAGCGAGACGGAGAGCCCCTCGAAGAGGAGCTGCGTGTTGAGGGAACCGCCCACCTGCCGGCGCGCTTCGCGCAACTGGTCCAGAAGGCGGTAACCCGCCCGTATCTTCCGGTCCTGTCCCGGGCCCCGCAACCATGGTAAACGATTATTGTTAACCAGATCACTCCCCTGCGCGGCGGCCTTCAAGCCCTGCGTGAGCCAGGATTCGAGCCAGGCGAGGCGAACGGCGGGCGCATCGCGGGCACTGCGGTCCGCGAAGCCGACGACATCGAGGCGGCCAGCGCTCGCCTCGTCGATCGCCTCCTGCATCTCCGCGGGCAAGTGGGCGAGGCCCTCCTCGGCGTACTCGGCGGCGAGGAACGGCGCGCCATGAGCCAGCTGCAGGAGTGCAGCGGCGTCGGCGAGCTTGCGGGACTTCAGCCAAGCGATCGCCTCGGCCTCACCGGGCAGCGGCAGGCGAAGCCGCGCCGTCCGGCTCAGGATCGTCTTCGGGATGCGGTCGATCCGGCTCGCCGCCAGCAACAGGTAGGTGTCCGGTGTCGGCTCCTCCAGCGTCTTGAGCAGCGCGTTCCAGGACTTCACGTTCATCGCGTCCGCGGGGGCCAGCAAGGCCGCTTTCGCGCCCCCGCGGTAGCTGCGCATCGCGAGCACCTCGGAGAGCGCGCGCACCTGGTCGATGCCGATCTCCTTCTTGTCCGCGAGGATTCCGACGTGCCGGTAGTCGGGATGGTTGCCCGCCATGAAGAGGCGGCAGTCCGCGCACTTTCCGCAGGGCCTCTCGCCCTTGCCGCGGCAGAGGATGGCCGACGCGAGCCAGGTCCCGACCTCCGCCTGGCCGGCGCCCGGCGCGCCGCTCAGGAGGATCGCGTGCGGCAGGCGGCCGCGCGCCTGCTGCTCGGCAAGCTGCCGGCGTGCCGGTGCGAGCCAGGGAACGCCCGCGCGCTCGAGCAGCGGCCCGGGGACGGGCGCCGGGGCGACTTCGTCGTCCTGGGCCGTGGCCATCGTCAGCGGCGCCCCCGCGGCAGGCGCTCGTCCAGGAGGGCAGCGACGTCGCCCGCGACGACGTCGGCGCCTCGCGTCGCATCCACCACGCGGACGCGAGCGGGTTCGCGCTGCGCAATCGCGAGGTAGGCCTCGCGCACGCGCTCGAAGAACGCCGCGCCTTCCCCCTCGATCCGGTCGCGGGCGGGTCCCCGGCCCTGGAGGCGCGACAGGGCCAGCTCCGGCGGAGCGTCGAGCAGGATCGTGAGGTCGGGTGCGAGCCGTGGATGGGCGATCCGCGCGAGCTCGCGGATCCAGGCATGGCTCATGCCCCGGCCGCCGCCCTGGTAGGCCTCCGTCGCGTCCGTGAAGCGGTCGCAGAGCACGACGCGGCCCTCGGCTACGGCCGGCCGGATGACCTCGGCGACGTGGCTCGCGCGGGCCGCGAACATGATGAGGAGCTCGGCTGTCGGCGAGACCACCCCCTGCCCCGGCTCCAGCACGAGGGCGCGCAGCTTCTCCGCGAGCGCCGTGCCGCCCGGCTCCCGCGTCACCAGCGGCTCGATGCCGCGGCCGCGCAGGTGGTCGGCGGCGCGTGCGATCTGCGTCGACTTGCCGACGCCTTCCATGCCCTCGAACGTGACGAAGGTCCCGCGCATGGATTCAGCGTACCCGAACGCCGGCGCTGCGGCGGAGGTTCGAAAGGTGCCGCGAGACGTTCCGGTTGTGCGCGATGAGCGTGTCCGCGAAGTAGTGGCGGCCGTCGCCGAGCCCGGTGGCGACGAAGTAGAGCGCGTCTGTTTTCGCCGGGTTCACCGCAGCTTCCAGCGCCTCGCGCCCGACGAGCGCGATCGGCGTCGGCGGCAGGCCGATGCGCGTATAGGTGTTGTAGGGCGTGTCGGTGCGAAGGTCCCGCCGCCGCAGGTTTCCGTCGAATTTCTCGCCGATCCCGTAGATGACGCTGGGGTCGGTCTGCAGCCGCATGCCCTTCCGCAGGCGGTTCAGGAAGACGCCTGCGATCAGCGGCCGCTCGTCGGCGGCGGCGGTCTCTTTTTCCACCAGCGAAGCGAGGATCAGGACGTCGTAGGGCGTCGCGAGCAGCAGGTCTGCCGCGCGTCGCGCCCAGGCGGCCGCCAGCTCCCGCTCGAGGCGCTCGTGGGCCTGCAGGAGCAGCGTGCGGTCGCTCGTGCCGCGCGGAAACCGGTACGTGTCGGGAAAGAAGAGGCCCTCGGCGCTTCGCGCCTTGAGCCCGAGCCGGGCCAGCAGGGCGGCCTCCGGCAGGTCCTTCAGCTCCGCCTTCACCATCGGGTTCGCCTGGATGAGGACCAGCGCCTGCCGGAACGTCCAGCCTTCCGGAATCGTGAGCGCATGCAGCACGACGTCGCCGGCCACGAACTGGTCGAGCAGCGCCGCGGGCGAGGTGCCGGGCAGGACGCGATATTCGCCCGCCTTGATCCGGGTCGCGAGCCCGGCACGGTTCGCGTGCCGCAGCCAGATCGAGGGACGGTCGAGCCAGCCCTGGTCGTGGAGCTCGTTCGCGACGGCACGCAGCGACGCGCCCTTCGGGACTTCGAAGACGGCAGGCGCGGTCAGGCCCGCGATCGGCGACTGCAGCCAATGCCGCTCGTACTGGTGCCAGCCGAGCCAGGCCGCGATCGCGACCAGCGCGAGGATCGCGACGGCCGGCAGCAACCGCTTCACAGGCGCTCGAGCCAGCCGCCGAAGGCGGCGACGTCCGGATCGGGCTCGAGCCCGCGGCCGGCCAGCTCGCGCACGGCTTGTGCGCCGATCAGTGCGTTGGTCAGCACGAGTGCCGTCGCATCGGCCAGCTCCGCCGCCGCGACCGGACGTTCCTCGGCGGGATTGCCCTGCCCCTTCAGCCATTCGCGGAAGGCCCGCCTCATCACGCCGGCGACGCCGCAACCGTCGAGGCTCGGCGTCACCCACCGGGAGCCGATGCGCGCGAAGACGTTCGCCTGCGTCGCCGAGATCACCCGGCCCTCGGTGTCCAGCATCAGGCCTTCGTCCATGTGTCCATCATCCCACTCCGCGCGCGCGAGCACCTGCTCGAGGCGGCTCGTGTGCTTCAAGCCCGCGAGCGCCGGATTCCGGCCGAGCCGCACCCGGCACCAGCCGACACGCAGGCCCTTCGCAGGCGGCTCGACGCCCGGCGCGTCGTACGCGATCACGATGCGCGTCGGCCGCGCCTCCCGTGGAGGCCGATAGCCGCGCGGCCCAATTCCCCGGGTCACGATGAGCTTGACGGCCCCGGCGCCCTCGCCCGCGGCGCCTGCGAGTTCCGTGCGCAGCCCGTCGAGGTCGGGCGGCGGGAAGCCCAGCCGACGCATGCCCTTCGCGAGCCGCTCGAGATGCCAGTCGAGGAAGCGCAGCCGCCCGTGACGGACCGCGAGCGTTTCGAACAGGCCGTCCCCGTAGTGCAGGCCCCGGTCGAGCGCCCCGACGGATTCGCGCGGCTGCCCGTCGACGAGGATGCGCATCAGCCGACGCTCCCGAGGGCGCGGAGGAGCCCGCGCGCCTTCGCACGCGTCTCTTCGAGCTCCCGCTCCGGCACGGAATCCGCGACGATGCCGGCGCCGGCGCGCAGCTCGATTTCCCCATCGCGCAGGGTCATCGTCCGGATCAGGATGTTGAGGTCGAGGCTTCCGTCCATGGCCAGATAGCCCATCGATCCGGTGTAGGCGCCACGCCCGCTGCCTTCGAGGTCGCCGATGATCTGCATGCAGCGCACCTTGGGGCAACCCGTGATCGTCCCGCCCGGGAACAGCGCGCGGATCACGCCGCCCGGCTCCACGTCGCGACGCAGTGTCCCGGAGACATTGGACACGATGTGATGGACGTGCGCGTAACTCTCGACCGCCATGAGCTCGTCGACCCGGACCGTGCCGGCCTCACAGATCCTGCCGAGGTCGTTCCGCTCGAGGTCGATCAGCATCACGTGCTCGGCCTGCTCCTTCTCGCTGCCGGTCAGCTCGGCGATCGCAGCTGAATCGCCGCCCGCCACCCTGGGGCGCGTGCCCGCGATGGGGCGGGTGTCGATGCGCCGGCCGCGCACGCGCACCAGGCGCTCCGGCGAGCTCGACAGCAGCGTGAACCCGGGCAGCACCGCGATGCCGGCGAAGGCGCCCGGATTCGCCGCGCGAAGGCGCGCGTACAGCGAGGCCGCCGCTTCGCCGGCCGGGTGCCGTGCACGCCAGCTACGCGCCAGGTTCGCCTGGTAGACGTCGCCGGCCGCGATGTGCTCCAGCGCCCGGCGCACGGCATCGAGGTACAGCCCCGGCGCATCTTCGGTGACCGCGAGCGCGACGCCCGGTTTCGCAGGCGCCGCCAGCGGCTCGACGCGGTTGAAGGCTTCGGCCAGGCGGGCGGCTGCCGCGGGCCGCTCCGCGAATGCGCGGGTCTGCCCGCTCAGGTGATCGTGGACGAGGGCCTCGCGCATGCGCCAGGCGAGCGCGACGATCGGCAGCGGCGAGGCCGGCAGCCGCAGCGTGGGCTCGACCTCCTGAGCCAGCTCGTAGCCCCCGTAGAGGAGCCAGCCGCCCGCGAAGGGCCAGGGGTCCGGCGGCCCCTCCCCGGCTTCGGCCCGCCACCAGGCGTCCAGGCGGCCGCAGAAGGTCTCGCCCGCGCCCGGGCCTTCCAGGCGCCCGTCACTTTGGAGTACGAGCTGCTCGCCCGGCGCCGCAAACAGGATGCTGTAGCGCCCGAGCGTCCCGGCCGTTGCGGCGCTGTCGAGGAATGCGGGAAAGCGATCGGGCTCGGCGGCATGCAGCGCGAGCAGCCTCTCCGGCGCGTCGGGCAGGGCCGGGCATTCGACGAAGGCGGGAGCGCGCGGCGCCATGCCGTGGGCCCGGCGCGCTTCAGCGCAGCGCGCGAAAGATCAGCGTGCCGTTGGTGCCGCCGAACCCGAAGGAATTGCTGACGACCGTGTCGACCTTCATCTGCCGCGCCGTGTGGGGCACGTAGTCGAGGTCGCAGCCCTCGCCCGGATGGTCGAGGTTGATCGTGGGCGGCACGACCTGGTCGCGGATCGCGAGCACGCTGAAGATCGCCTCGACGACCCCCGCCGCGCCCAGGAGGTGCCCCGTCATCGACTTCGTCGAGCTGACCGCGAGCTTCGACGCGTGCGCCCCGAAGGCGTTCTTGATCGCGAGGGTCTCGGCGAGGTCCCCGAGCGGGGTCGAGGTCGCATGCGCGTTCACGTACTGCACTTCGTCGGCGTTCGTGGCCGCATCGCGCAGGCAGTTCTCCATCGACAGCCGCGCGCCCGCGCCGTCGTCCGGCGGCGCGGTGATGTGGTAGGCGTCCCCGCTCATGCCGAAGCCGGTCAGCTCCGCATAGATGCGGGCGCCGCGCGCCTTCGCATGCTCGTATTCCTCGAGCACCATGCCGCCCGCGCCGTCGCCCATGACGAATCCGTCCCGGTCGCGGTCCCAGGGACGGCTCGCGCGCGTTGGTTCGTCGTTGCGCGTCGACAGCGCCCGGGCCTGGCAGAAACCGCCGACCGCGGTCGGCGTCTGGGCCATTTCCGACCCGCCGGCGACGACGACGTCGGCGTCGCCGTACTGGATCGTGCGCATGCCGATGCCGAGCGCGTGGGTCGAGGTCGTGCAGGCGGTGATGACCGCGAGGTTCGGCCCGGTGATGCCGTACATGATCGACAGGTGTCCCGCCGTCATGTTGACGATCGAGGCCGGGATGTAGAACGGCGAGATCTTCTTCGGTCCCTTGGCCTCGAGGTACTTGCCGTAGTTCTCCTCGATCGTCGCGAGGCCGCCGATGCCGGCGCCGAAGACGAGGCCGATGCGCGCCCGGTTCGCGTCCGTGACCTCGATGCCCGAATCGGCGATCGCCTGCACGCCCGCCGCGACGCCGTACTGCATGAACAGGTCCATGCGCCGCGCTTCCTTGGCGGGCATGTACTTCGACACGTCGAAGCCCGGGATGCTTCCCGCGATCGTGCAGGGAAAGCCCGTGGTATCGAAGCGCGTGATCGGGCCGATGCCGCTCTTCCCGGCGAGCGCGCCGGCCCAGCTGTCCGCGACGGTGGTCCCGAGCGGGCAAAGCATGCCGAGACCGGTGACGACGACGCGTCGCTTGCTCACGGCATCAACCTTTCGCTGGACAGGGGGCGCAAGGACGATGCGGGCCCCGGCCGCCCGGCCGGGGCCCGCGGTCGAATGACTTCAGGACTTGGACTGGTGCTGGACGATGTAGTCGATCGCCTGCTGCACCGTGGTGATCTTCTCTGCATCCTCGTCCGGGATCTCGGTCTCGAATTCCTCTTCGAGCGCCATCACGAGTTCGACGGTGTCCAGGGAGTCGGCACCCAGATCGTCCACGAAGGACGCGTCGCTGGTGACCTCCTCGTCCTTCACGCCGAGCTGCTCGGCGACGATCTTCTTGACTCGTTCTTCGACTGTGCTCATCGGTTTGATGTCCCTCACCTAGTGATTCCCGGACGGCGCGAACCGGCTGGGGGTCGCCATTCTATGCCACGGACCCCCCACTGGCTACCAGAAACCTCTCTTAGCTGCTGTTTCGCATGGCCTTTTCAGGCCATGTGCATGCCGCCGTTGACGTTCAGCGTCTCACCCGTGATCCAGGCGGCACCGGGCCCGGCGAGGAAGCAGACGGCCTCCGCGACGTCTTCGGCCGTCCCGAGGCGCCCGAGCGGGATCTGTCCGGCGAGCGCCGTGCGCTGCGCCTCCGGGAGCGCCTTCGTCATGTCGGTGTCGATGAATCCCGGCGCGACGACGTTGACGGTGATGCCGCGCGAGGCGACCTCCCGCGCCAGCGATTTCGTGAATCCGCCGATGCCCGCCTTCGCCGCGCAGTAGTTGGCCTGGCCCGGGTTGCCGATCAGCCCGACCACCGAGGCGATGTTGACGATCCGGCCCTTGCGCGCCTTCATCATGCCGCGCAGCACCGCCTTGCTGAGGCGAAACACCGAGCCCAGGTTCGTCCCGATCACCGCATCCCAGTCCTCGGGCTTCATGCGCAGCAGCAGGGTGTCGCGCGTGATGCCGGCGTTGTTGACGAGGATCGTGACCGCACCTTCCTTCGCTTCGATGTCGGCCACCGCCGCATCGCAGGCGGCGCCGTCACCGACGTCGAGCACGATGCCGCGGCCCGCGATGCCGGCGGACTTCCAGGCCTCGCCGATCGCGGTGGCGCCGGCATCCGCCGTCGCCGTGCCGACGACGGTCGCGCCGCGCGCGCCGAGCGCGAGCGCGATCGCACGGCCGATGCCGCGCGAGGCGCCGGTGACGAGGGCGACTTCGCCTTCGAGGGGTCTTGGCGTCATGCCGTTGCTCCTTCCCTGGCGGCCGCGAGCGCGGCCGCCAGCGTTTCAGGGGACTCGATCGCGGCGAGCGTGAGCTCGCGGCCGCCGGGTGCGCGCTTGGCGAGGCCCGACAACACCTTGCCCGGTCCGCATTCCACGAGCAGCTTCGCCCCGCCCGCGATGAGCGCCGCGACGATCGCCGTCCAGCGGACCGGGTTGAACAGCTGGCGGTACAGCCCGTCGCGGATGGACGCGGCATCGGTGTAAAGCCCGCCGTCGAACGAGCGGACGGGCATCGCGGGCGCCCGGATCTCGAGCGCCTCCAGGCGACCTCGCAGCTCCTGCGCGGCGGGCTTCATCAGCGCGCTGTGCGAGGGGACCGACACCGGCAGCAGGACCGCCCGCTTCGCCCCGCGCGCCTTGCAGGCCTCGATCGCGCGCCCGACGGCTGCCGCCTCGCCCGCGATCACGAGCTGGCCCGGTGCGTTGTAGTTGACCGGCTGCACGACGGCGCCCGCCGCCGCCTCCGCGCAGGCCGCCTCGATGGCCCCGTCCTCGAGGCCGAGGATCGCGGCCATGGCGCCGGTGCCGGCGGGCACGGCGCGCTGCATGGCTTCCCCGCGAAAGCGCACGAGCGCGACTGCGGCCGCGAAGTCCAGGGCGCCGGCGGCGACGAGCGCGCTGTACTCGCCGAGGCTGTGGCCGGCAAGGGCCGAAGGCGCAGGGCCGCCGTGCCGGTTCCAGGCGCGCCAGGCGCCGATGCCGGCGGAGAGCATCGCGGGCTGCGTGCGCTCCGTCTCGCCGAGCACGGATTCCGGCCCGCCCTGGCAGAGGGCCCACAGGTCGTATCCGAGGACGCTCGAGGCTTCGGCGAAGGTTTCCCGGACGACCGGCTCGCTGTCGCCGAGCGCCGACAGCATGCCGACCGATTGCGATCCCTGGCCCGGGAACATGAACGCAAGCTGCAAGAACGGGTCTCCCCTTCCGTGTCCCCGCGGATTATAGGGGGAGCGGCCCCTCGCGCCCCGGACGGGAGCCTGCGGACCCTCTGGTATCATCCGACCCATGCAGGAGAGCCCCTTCATGCCGCATCCACGACGCCAGGCGGGCTTCACGCTGATCGAGATCATGGTGGTGCTCGTGATCATCGCCATCATGACGGCGCTGATCGCGCCCCAGATCATGGGCCGCGTGGACGAAGCCCGCGTCACCGCCGCCAAGCAGGACATCCGCACGCTCGAGACCGCGCTCGACTTCTACCAGATGGACAACTACCGGTACCCGACCACCGAGCAGGGCCTCAGGGCGCTCGTCGAGAAGCCGGAACCGGCGCCGCCCAAGTGGCGCGCGGGCGGCTACCTCCGCGCGACGACCGTGCCCAAGGATCCCTGGGGCAACGACTACGTCTACCAGCAGCCGGGGACCAAGGGCGGCCCGTTCGACCTCTACTCGCTGGGCGCGGACGGCCAGCCGGGCGGCGAGGACGCGGACGCCGACATCGGCAGCTGGAACCTCCAGTGACGGGCTGAGCCCCCGCGGCGATGCCCATCGCCCACCCGTGCCGCGCGGAGCGCGGCATGACCCTGATCGAGATCCTCGTCGTCATCGTGATCATCGGGATCATGACGGCGCTCGCGATGATCTCCATCGGCGTCCTCGGCGAGGACCGGGAAATCGAGCGGGAGTCGGAGCGGCTCGCCGACGCCATCACGCTGCTGCGCGAGCAGGCCGAGCTCGAGGGCCGTGACTATGGCGTCTGGCTCGAGACCTCGCGCTACGAATTCCGCCGCTTCGACGCCTTCGAGCAGCGCTGGCAGCCGGTCGAGGGCGACGCCGCCCTCGCGCCGCGGGAGCTCTCGCCCGAGCTCACGCTGGAACTGGTGCTGGAAGGCCGGCCCATCCTGCTCCGCCAGGAAAAGAACCCGGACAATCGCGTGCCGCAGCTCGTCGCCTGGGGCAGCGGGGAGACGACGCCGTATCGCCTGACGATCGCGCGCAAGGGCGGCGCGCGGATCACGCTGGTCGGCAACTTCGACGGGCAAATCGAGCTGGAGCGCGGCGGTGAAGGCACCTAGGGCGCGCGGCTTCACGCTGATCGAGGTGGTGGTCGCGCTCGCGATCGTGGCCGTCGGCATGCTGGCCGTGTTCAAGACGATCGGCGACACGGCCCGGAACGTCAACGAACTGCGTGACCGCAGCCTCGCGGAGTGGATCGCCGACAACCGCATTACCGAGATCCGCGTCTCCGGGCAGATGCCTTCCGTGGACGAGACCGCGGGCGAGCTCGACTTCGGCAGCCAGCACTGGCACTGGCTGACGAAGGTCTCGCAGACGCAGGTCGAGGGGATCCGCCGCATCGACGTGAGCGTCCGGCGCGAGGAGGATCCGGAAGGCGCCTCGATCGTGACCCTCTCCGGCTTCGTCGGGCGCACCGCGGTCTCCGCGCCGCCTTCGCGGCCGGACTGGTACGGCGACGACGAAGGCGGCGGCGAGGGTGACGGCGAGGACGACGGCAACGCCGACGACGGCGAGGAGCCCGAGGAAGACGAGGGAGGCCCCGAGTGAGCGCCGGCCGGCAACGCGGGTTCACGCTGATCGAGGTGCTCGTCGCCTCCGTGATCCTCGCCGTCATGGGCGTCATGGCGTATCGCGGCGTGACCGAGGCGCGGGTCGCCGTCGCGAATTCGGAGGGCCACCTCGACCGGCTGCGCGAAGTGCAGCGCGCAATGCAGGTGGTGGCCACGGACTTCCGCACGCTGACGCGCCGGCCCGTGCGTGAGCCGATCGGCGACGGCATGCGCCCCGCGCTGCTGCGCGACCCCAACGCCGTCGCACTCGTCGAGCTCTCGCGCGCGGGCTGGCCGAACGGCGCGGGCACGCCCCGCGGCACCGGCCAGCGGGTCCGCTACCGGCTCGAGGACGGCAAGCTCATCCGCGAGCACTGGATGGTGATGGACGCGACGCTCGCGACCCAGCCCGTCAAGCGCGAGCTGCTGACGGGCGTCCAGCGGGTCGCGATCCGTTACCTCACGGCGGGGCGCGAGTGGATCACGGAGTGGCCGCAGTACGAGAGCACGGCCGACCTCGCCTTCTACCAGCGCCCGCTCGCGATCGAATTCACGATCGTGCTCGAAGACTGGGGCGAGATCCGCCGCCTCGTGGAGGTGGCCGGATGAGACAGCGGGGGATCGCACTGCTCACGGCCATCGTCGTCGTCGCGATCGCGACGGTGCTCGCGGTCCACATCGGGACGCGGGCCGCGCTCGACCTGCGGCGCACGCAGGGGCTGGTCGCGCTCGACCAGGGCTGGCAGGTGGCGCTGGGCGCGGAAGCCTGGGCGGCGGAGGCGCTCGCCGAGGACCTCGAGGAAAGCCCGGACTCCGACCATCTCGGCGAGGCCTGGGCGCAGCCGCTGCCGCCCCTGCCCGTCGACGGCGGCGAGCTGCGCGGCGCGCTCGAGGACATGCAGGGGCGCTTCAACCTCAACAACCTCGTGGACGCGAACGGCGAGGTCAACGAGGACGCCGTCGGCCGCTTCGAGCGCCTGCTCGTGTTCGTCGGCGCGCAGCCGCGCTGGGCGCGGCTGATGGTCGACTGGATCGACTCGGACACGCTGCCGGAGATCCCGGACGGCGCCGAGGACTCGACCTACCTCTCGCAGGTGCCGCCGTACCGGACGGCGAACCTGCTCGTGACGACGACCACCGAGATGATGGCGCTGCCCGGCATGACGCGCGACGAGTTCGAGCGCATCCGGCCCTATGTCGCGGCGCTGCCGGTCGGCACGCGGATCAACGTCTGCACGGCGAAGGCGCCCGTGCTCGCAGCGCTCGTCGAGGGCGGCACCGATTTCGGCGACGCGGAGCTCCTCGCGACCAATCGCAAGGGTGGCTGCTTTCCGACGCTCGCGGACCTGCAGGCGACCGTCGCGCTGCCCGAATGGCAGGCCCTTTCGAAAGTAATTTCCGAAAAGTCGAACTGGTTCCGGGTCGTGACGGCCGTCCGTATTGGCACCTCGGAAACCACGCTGTACAGTCTGATCGAGCGCAACGGTCCCGCCGGAATCCGGACCGCCATCCGCTCGACCGGCACCGAGTAACCCGCATGAACCAGTTCCTCGTCCTGCGACTCGCCGACCCCTGCAGCTGGGTCATCACCGGCGCGGACGGCGGCCGCCTCGGGCCCGTCGCCACGGGCGCGCTGGCGGACGCGGCACCCGTCGCGCAGGAGCGGCAGCTCGTCGTGGTCGCGCCGGGCCCGAGCGTGACTCTCGCGCGCCCGGAGCTGCCGGTGAAGTCGGGCACCCGCCTCGCGCAGGTCGTGCCGTACGCGATGGAAGAGTCGCTGGCCGGCGAAGTCGAGCAGTTCCACTTCGCGATCGGCGCGACCGACGAGTCCGGCGGCACGCTGGTCGCGGCGCTGCGCCGCGACGAGCTCCGCAGCTGGCTGGACGCGCTCGCCGCCGCAGGCCTGTCTCCGCAGGCCATCGTGCCCGACACGCTCTGCCTGCCCGAGAATCCCGGAAAGACGGTCGCGGTGATCGACTCGGGCCTCCTGCTCGTGCGCGCACCCGGCGCGCTGCCGGTCGCGCTGGACGCCGAGCCGCTGACCGAGTCGTTCACGCTCGCGGGACTCGAGGGCGACGACCGCCACGTGCAGCTTTTCGTCTCGCAAGACGACTGGCAGCGCTCGCGCGAGATGATCGAGGCGCTGCGCGAGGTGACAGGCAGCCTCGACCTGCAGGTGCTGCCCGATGGCGCGCTGCCCCTCCTCGCCTCGCGCGCCGTGCAGGGCGGCGCACTGTCGCTGATGCAGGGCGAGTTCGCCCCGCGCACCGGCTGGCGCGCGGAGTGGCAGCGCTGGCGCGTCGCCGCGATCCTCGCGGTGGCCGCGCTCGCGCTGCACGTCGGCGCGCGCGGCTACGACCTCGTGCGGTTGCACGCGGAGCAGTCTCGTCTCGAGGCGGAGATCGACCAGGCCGCGCGCATCGCGCTCCCCGGCGTCGGGCAGATCACGGACGCGCGCGCGCAGGTCGAGCAACGCCTCTCGGGCGGCGGCTCCGCCGACCCCGCCGGGCTCCTCGGGCAGCTCTCGGTCGTCGCGGGCGCGATGGCGGCCGCGCCCGGCCCGAAACTGCAGTCGCTGGGCTGGCGCGACCATGCGCTTGAGCTGCACGTGACGGCGCCGAGCACGGACGTCGTCGCCCGGCTCGTCGAAGGCGTGAACGCGGGTGGCCTCGTCGCGGACGTCGCCTCGACCACGAATGGCGAGGAAGGCATCGAGGCGAAGCTCCAGGTCTCCGCGGGCGGGCCGGCACGATGAAGCTCCAGGACTGGTACCGGCAGCTGGCGGAGCGGGAGCGGCGCATGGTGCTCTGGGGAGGCGTGGCCGCCGCCGTCCTCGTCGTGGTCGGGACAACCCTCCAGCTCGGCGCGTCCGTGGCGAAGGCGGAGGAACGCGTCCAGCAGCGGCGCGAGGACCTCGCCTTCATCATGGCCGCGACGCCCCGCGTCCAGGCCCTGCCGGCCGCGCGGCCCGGCGAATCGCTCGCCATCGCCGTCGACCGCATGGCGCGCGAGGGCGGCCTCGCGGACGCGCTCGCGGGCGTCGAGCCGGCGGCGAACGGCGCGCTGCGCGCCCGCTTCACCGCCGCGCCCTTCGATTCGATCGTGCTCCTGCTCGCGCGCCTGCAGAAGGAGCGCGGCGTCGAGGCCGACACCGCGAGCGTCACCGCCGCCGCGGAAACCGGGCTCGTGGACGCGACCGTCGTGCTCCGCGGGCGCTGAGCGCGCGTGAAGCGCGGCCTCCTCGTCGCGGCGGGCATCGCCGCATTCCTCGTCGCCCTCGTCGCGATGGTGCCCGCGAGCCAGGTCGCGAGCCGGCTCCCGCCCGGCGCGAGCCTCTCGGGCGTCGGCGGCACCGTCTGGTCCGGCCACGCGCGGACGCTCGCGATCGAAGGAAAGCCGCTGGGCGCCCTCGACTGGTCCTGCTCGCCGTGGCGCCTGCTGGCGCTGCGCTGGTCCTGCGACGTGACGCTCATCCCCGCCGGGGGCCAGGTCAACGGCCGGCTCGACGGCGACTTCGGGGGCGGGCTGGTC
>DASSUY010000124.1:0-8041 GCA_035706525.1 Steroidobacteraceae bacterium | reverse complement strand
CACCGGCCTGGTCTTGATCTGCACCCGGTACGCCTCGGGAAACGGCGTCATCTCGAACTCGCGGATCAGCGTCGCGAGCGTGTCATCCTTCGAGCCGTCGTTGACGATGATCACCTCGAAGTGCTGGTAGCGCAGCTGCAGGAGCGCGCGCACGGAGGTCGCGATCGTCGTCGCCTCGTTGTAGGCCGGCACGACGAGCGAGATCGGCATCTGCAGGTGCGAATACACGCGCTCGGCCGCGCTGCGGCCGCCCATGTAGCCGCGCAGGCGCCAGATCGCGATGAAGGAGAACCCCAGGTAGATCGCGTTCAGCGCGATGAAGTACGCGAGGAAGCCCCACTGCACGACGGCGATGACGTGCCGCATCGTCAGGGCCTCGCCGCTTCCGCGCGCACGTGCTCGAGCATGTCGCGCGCGTAGGCATCCGTCAGGTGCTGGCGCACCGCCTCGAGCCTGTCCTCGGTCATGCCCTTCAGCATGAGCAGCGCCTGCCCGGCGCGGTAGCGCACCCACCAGACCTTGTCGCACATGAGCTGCGTGACCGTCTCGGTGTCCGCGAGCCCGCCCAGGTGCCCGTAGGCGACCGCGAGGCTCTTCCGCACTTCCGGGTCCGGCGACTGCGCGAATTTCGCGAGCTCGGGGAGGACTGAGGGGTCCAGCACGACGACGAGCGCCGCCGCGACGATGTGCGGGTCGTCCGGATGGCGCCGCAGCAGTTCCACGGCCACTTCGCTCCCGAGCACCGCGTCCACGTGCGCGAGCCAGGGCAGGAGCGGCGGGATCTTCTGCGGCGCGAGCGAGAGCATGAGCGCGCGGATCGGCTCGCGCGCGACGTCGGCGCCGGCGTCGACGAGCAGGCGCGCCATCGCCTCCCCCGGCCAGCTCTCGCGCTCGGCGAGCTGGTTCATGATGCCGGGCATCGCGCGCTGCGCGTCGATCGCGACGAGCGCCGCGGCCGCGTAGAAGGACACCAGCGCGTTCTGGGAGGCCAGCTGGTCCTGCAGCGGCTTCCACGAAGCCGGATCGCGCAGGTGGCCGAGCGTGCGGATCGCGAGGATGCGACGCCCGATGCGGCCGGAGTGCATGAAGCGCCGCGCGGCGACGTCGAGGCCGAGCTTTCTCGCGACGGCGGTCAGGCGTTCGGAGGACTCGCCGCGCACCGCTTCCTGGAGCGCGTTCCACTCCTCCATCACGTAGGGGACGTGGCCGTGCGGCAGCGGAGGCAGCGGCGGTTCGTCACCCTCGATCGCGATGCGTGCGAGGGGCGCGCGCCAGGCGGCGATCACGCGCGCGTGGCGGCCGTTCTCCCACTGGAGGTAGCGGCGCACGAGCAGCGCCATGAGCATGAGCGCCGCGGCGCCGAGCGCCGCGATCTCGGCGCTCCGCCACGCGAGCGTGACGATCAGGTCAGAACCGGTGCTCGAATCCAAGGCGCACCCGGAACCGGTCGTAGAGGTCGCCCTGCTCGTACCAGCCGGCTTCCCAGGCGATGCCCCAGGCCGTGCTGGTCCAGTGCAGGCCGTTCAGCGAGACGCTCCGGGTGTCGGTGACCTGCACGACGCCCGGCGCGACGGTCTCGGCCTCCTCGCCGAAGCCGGCGACGAGCGCGACGCGGCTGCCGTCCCCGTAGTCGCGCGCCGCACGCAGGATGTGGCCGAAGTGCGGGTCGTCGATGTCGCTGACCTTCGCGACGTTCAGCGAGTAGCCGAAGCTCAGCGCGCCGACGTACTTCTCGACGGACGCGGAGAGGTTCTCGACGTCGACGGCCGCGTGGCTCGCGTGGCGGAAGCGCAGGCCGAGGCTCCAGGCGTCGGGCAGCGGGCGGCCCGCCTCGGCGGAGAAGCTCCACTCGGGCAGGACCTCGGCGTCCGGCGCGACGTCGGCGGCGAGGCTGTACGACCAGGTGGCGTTCAACCGGTCGGCATAGCCGACGAGGACCTGCGTGTCGCGCGTGTCGAAGCGCTCCTCGAGGTGCGCGCCGGCGTAGGCATGCCGCGCCTCGCCGAGGCGGAAGTCCGCGCCGATCGAGGCGCCCCGCCACGGCGGGCGGCCGCCGGAGAGGTCCTCGTAGCTCAGGTCGGCGGAGAGGCGCGTGCCCTGCTCGCGCAGGCGGCGCTCGCGGAGCGCGGCCTGGCGCTCGCGCGGCCAGGCGGACTGCGGGAATTGCGCGGCGGCTTGGCTCAGGAGCGCGTCGGCCCGGTCGAACTCATCGAGGCGGTCCAGCGCATTCGCCTCCGCGCGCCAGATGTCCTCGTACGCCGGCGCGCGGGCGCGGCCCTGCTCGAGCGGCGCCAGCGCCTCGCGCGGGCGGTCGAGCGCGAGGAGCGCCTGCCCCCTGCCGAGGAGCCAGTCGGCGTTACCGGCGTCGGTCGCGAGGAGGGCGTCGTAGTGGGCGAGCGCCTCGGCCGCGCGGCCGGCGCGGGCGCAGGAGCGAGCGAGCGCGTCGCGCGAGTCGCTGTCGCCGGGGTGAGCGGCGACCGCCGCCTCGAGGGCGGGGTCGCAGGCCAGCGCGGGCGCGGCGAAGAAGATGAAGGCGAAAAAGGGGACGCTCACCTTTTCGTAAAAGGGGACGCTCACCTCTTCTTCATCTCCGGGCCGTCCACTCGCAAACAGGCGCAAAAAAGGTGAGCGTCCCCTTTTACGAAAAGGTGAGCGTCCCCTTTTTCGCTTCACGGCCCGATCCTCCGCCGGATGCGGGCGACGAGCTCTGCCGGGCTGAAGGGCTTGGTCAGGTAGTCGTCGGCGCCGAGGCCGAGCGCGCGCACGGCGTCGTGCTCGCGCGTCCGCGACGTCAGGATGATGACCGGCACGCCGCGCCAGGCCTCGTGCGCCCGGAGCTTCTCGAGGAGCTCGAAGCCGTCCGTGTAGGGCAGCATCACGTCGAGCAGCACGAGGTCCACGGCGTCGCCACGCTCGATGCGCTCGGCGGCCTTGCGGCCGTCCGCGATCGACTCGACGACGAAGCGCTCCTTCTCGGCCAGGTAGCCGAGCAGGTACGCCATGTGCACGTCGTCCTCGACGATCAGCAGTCGCTGGGGTTTCGATTCCAAGGGCCTGGCCCGCTACCGGTTACTGCAATTTTAGGGGGCCGCAACCCGGTATTATGTGAACTGCATCCCGGTGGGGGACGCCTTGACCGACGCCCGCGACACGCGCATCGCAGAACTCGAGCGAAAGGTCTCCGAACTCGAGGCGGCCCTCGCGGAGGCGCGCGAGCAGGCGGAGGCCGCGGGCCGCGCGCGCAGCGAGTTCCTCTCGAACGTCTCGCATGAAGTGCGCACGCCGATGAACGGCGTGCTCGGCATGACGACGCTCCTGCTCGACACCGACCTCGACCGCCGCCAGCGCGAGTACGCGAACGTCATCCGCTCGAGCGCGGACGCGCTCCTGCTCGTCATCAACGACCTGCTCGACTACTCGAAGATCGAGGCCGGCAAGCTCGAGCTCGAGCAGGTGGAGATGGACCTGCGCGCGCACGTCGAGGAAGTCGCGGCGACGCAGGCGGCGGCCGCGGCCGCGAAACGTCTCGAGCTGGTCGTCGACGTCGGCGAGGACCTGCCCGAGCGCGTGGTCGGCGACCCGGGGCGCATCCGCCAGGCGCTCGCGAACCTCGTCTCGAACGCGATCAAGTTCACCGCCGCGGGCGAAGTCGCGATCCACGTCTCGCGCGAGCGCGGGCCGGTGCGCGACCTCATCCGCTTCTCCGTGCGCGACACCGGGATCGGCCTCACGCCCGCGCAGCAGGCGAAGCTCTTCCGGCCGTTCGCGCAGGCGGACGCCTCGACCGCGCGGCAATACGGCGGCACGGGCCTCGGGCTCTCGATCGTCAAGCGGCTCGCGGAGCTCATGAGCGGCGACGTCGGCGTGCAGAGCGCGCCCGGCGCCGGGTCGATCTTCTGGTTCACCGCGCGGCTGCCGGCGGCGAAGGCCGCGAGTGCGGGCGACGTGGAAGGCACGGCGGCGATCCCGGCCCTCGCGGACGGCCGCCGCGTGCTGGTCGTGGACGACAACGAGACGAATCGTCGCGTCGTCGGCGGGCTGCTGGCCGCCGCGGACTACGAGGTGGAGACGGCGGCGTCCGCGATCGAGGCGCTCGGCATCCTCGAGCGCGCGGCCGAGGCCGGCCGGCCGTTCCAGGCGGTGCTGACCGACCATCGCATGCCGGGCATCGACGGCATCGAGCTCGCGCGGCGCATCCGCGCGAGCGGGGCGATCGCCGAGACGCGGCTCGTGCTCTACAGCTCCATCGACGACCGCTCGAGCCGCAAGGAGCTGCGCAAGCTCGGCTTCGCCGGGCACCTGTCGAAGCCGATGCGCCGCGCGGAGCTGCTCGCGACGATGGAGCGCGTGCTGTCGGCGGCGCCGCTCGAGTTCACGCAGCGACTGCGCGCGATCGTGACGCGCGACGTGATCGTCGAGGACCACCAGCGGCGCGGCCGGACCGTGCTGCTCGTCGAGGACAACTCGACGAACCGCCGCGTGGCGGAGCTTTTCCTCGAGCGCGCCGGCTGCAACGTGCTGCAGGCGGCCGACGGCGCGGAGGCGCTCGCGATGCTGTCGCGGCAGTCCGTGGACCTCGTGCTGATGGACGTGCAGATGCCGGTGATGGACGGCCTCGAGGCGACGCGCCGCATCCGCGCGGAGTCGCCGGGCGGCGCGCGCCTGCCGATCGTCGGGCTGACGGCGAGCGCCCTGAAGGAACAGGTCGAGGCCTGCCGCGCCGCGGGCATGGACGACGTCGTCGCGAAGCCGATCGAGCGCGAGCGGCTCGAGGCGGTGCTCGAGCGCTATGCGCCGGCGATCGGCACGCGCACCGGGCGCCACGTGATCCGCCCGCCTGCGGAACGGTCGCCGACCGTGACGGGGGAGATCGCGCGGCCGCGGTTCGACGAGGTGACGATGGGCGATGCCGTGCTGGCGCGGGGGCTCGTCGAGACGTTCGAGGCGGGCGGCCTGCGCGCCTGCGCCGAGCTGGAAGCGGCGCTCGCGCGGCACGACTTCTCGACGGCGCGGCGCGCGGCGCACACGCTCGTCGGCGCGAGCGCCAACATCGGCGCGGTGCGGTTGGAAGCGGTTGCGATCGCCCTGGAGCAGGCGGCGCTGCAGCAGGACGCGGTGGCGATGCGGCCGCTGGTCGATGCGGCCAGGACGCGGCTGGAGGCGGCGTTGAAGGCGTTAAAGGGGACGCTCACCTTTAATGCAAGGTGAGCGCGCCGCGAGGCGGCGCGGCCCTCAGGCGAAGACGCTGATCGCGAGGATCTGCACCGTCGCGGCGGCGGCGATGAGGATGCCGGTCGGCAGTCCGCGGTAAACGTACTTTGCAATCATTGCTGTTCTCCCGGTTCCTTTCGGGGGCCGGGATGCTACCAGCGCGGTTCGGCACGCAGGTGGACGCCGCGCACATTTCGGCGTGCAGATGCGTAAATGGGACGCTCACCTTTTCCCGCGCCCCGGGGCGTCCATCGCTGCGTATTTGGGCCTATCCGCCGCAACAACCCGCCACGTCGGATTATGTCTACGCGGACACTGAGCCGGTGCCTCGAGCTGCCCGAATCGTGTTCCCCGGCGTCCCGCATCACGTAACCCAGCGCGGGAACAATCGTCGCCAGGTCTTCCTGGAGCCGGGCGACGGGCTTGCCTACCTGCAGATGCTGAAGGAGCAGGCACGCCGGCATGAGGTCGAGATCGTCGCGTACTGCCTGATGCCGAATCACGTGCATCTCGTTCTGATCCCGGCCGAGGCGGACGGCTTGCATCGGTCCCTCAAGTCCGTGCACGGGCGCTACGCGATGCGCGTCAATCGCATGCACGACCTCGTGGGCCACTTGTGGCAGAACCGGTACTTCTCCTCGCCGCTCGATTCCGCGTATTTCATCAAGGCGGTGCGGTATGTGGAGCTGAATCCCGTGCGCGCCAAGCTGGTGCGGCGCGCGGAGGATTACAAGTGGTCGAGCGCCGCCGCCCATTGCGGGCTGCGGGACGACCCCCTGGTGGAATCCAGGCCTCGTTCCACCCTCTTCCACGGCATCGCCGACTGGTCGCGGTGGCTCGCCGAGGGCGTGGCGCACGAGGAAGTGCGCGCGTTGCGGGAGCGGGCTCGCAGGAACCTGCCTTGCGGATCGGACGAGTTCGTCGCCGGACTCGAGGCGGTCAGCGGCAAGCCGATGCGATGGCGCCCGCGCGGACGGCCGATCCGGGAATGCGCTGAGGAGTCAGGCCAGCGGCGCGCGGCGAACCGGCGCCGCCGGCGGGATTAGATAGAACGCTCACCCTGCGAAAAAGGTGAGCGTCCCCTTTACATCGTCACCGTCACCGGTGAGTCGAGCGTCAGCCCGACCACGGTGCCGGCGGGAAGCACGACTTCCTGGCCGGTCTTCTTCGCCGCCGCCGTGCCGGCCGCAGCGCCGATGATCGCGCCGATGATGGCGCCGTTCTTGTGGCTGATCTGGTGGCCGACCACGCCCCCGGCCGCCGCGCCGCCGGCGATCTTCGCCGTGTCGCGCGCCTTGTCGCTCTTGTCCGCGACCTGCGTGACGCGGGCGTTCATCGGCCGGTCGCCGCCTTCGGAGGTGATGTTGTCGAAGTCGAGCGTCAGCGTCGGCTTGCCGCCGATCGTCTTGCTGCCCGAGATGACCTCGGTCACCGAGCCCTGCACCAGTGCGCCCGCCTTCGCGACGACCTTGCCGTCCACGATGAGGTCCTCGGTCAGGTTGCCGGAAACGCGCTGGCCGACCTTGGCGGTCTTGGTCGAGATCTCCGCCGGCAGCTGCACCGACAGCGAGGTGCCCGCGGGGATCACGTAGTCCTTCGGGCCGGCGGCCACCGGCTTCGGCGCCGGCTTGGCAGGCGCCGGCGACGAGGTCGCGGGCTTCGAAGGCGCCGGCTTAGGCGCGCTCGCCTTGGCGAGCGCCGCCTCGCGGTCCGCGAGCTCCTTTTCCTTCTCCTTGAGCGCGAGTTCCTGCTCGCGACGCGCCAACTCCTCCTGCTTCGCCCTGAGCTCGGCGTCCTGCGCCTGCTCCTCGGCCGCCTGCTCGGGCGTCGTCGCGGTCGTGTCCTCCGGCTTCTTGCCGCAGGCGGCGAGTGCGAGTGCCGCGAGCGCAAGGGGTAAGAGTGCGTGCGATTTCTGGAAGGTCATTTCATGTTCTCCGTGTTCACTCCCTGATTACGGCTTCAGGAACTCGATGCGGTTGTAGAGCGCCTCGAGCTCCGGCACGAACGCGTTCCAGTCGGAGGCGTCCGGGTCGTATTTCCAGTCGGGCGGCGCGAGCTTCTCGATGCGCAGCTCCGTCTGCAGCAGATAATAGTGCTTCCCGTTCGCGACCACAGCCATTCCGCGCCAGGAATCGTTGCGCTGGATGTCGTAGCTGCCCTTCACGGAGACCCCGAGCGGCGAGCCGTTCGGCACGTGGGCGACCGCGATCCAGGCCGGCTTGCCGTCGATCGTGCCCGCCGCCTCGCGCAGGACCTTCGAGTCCGGGACGTTCGCCTGGAAGAAGCGCGGGAAGCCCACGTCGCGGAACCAGTCCGCCAGGTGGCGGGTGTCCTCGCCCTCGACGATGGTCTTGCCCTTGTCCTCCATGTAGAGGACGCCCGCCATGCGGCCCGTCTGGTCGATGAACGAGACCGCGCCGGCGTTGTTGTTCTTGGGCTCCTGGCCGTCGGAGACGATCGGCTCTTCCGGGAACGGCGAGGTCAGCTTGAAGAGCTTCTTGGGGGCCAGGTAGACGCCGTCGTTGAACCGCCCGTAGAGGTGCCCGTTGGTGACCGTGGACGCGAGGAGAAAGGGTGCCGCCGCGACGGCGATAAGGACCGCTAGCCTGTTCATGTGCCTCCCAGTGTAGCCCTAGGGAACCTCAACCCGGGTTCCAGCTTTCGTGGGACAAGCGGGGCGGGGCGGGAGTTCGTTTAAAGGGGGCGATAAAGGGGACGCTCACCTTTTCCGTAAAAGGGGACGTTCACCTTTTCCGGGTTCGCCGTCCGGTAGCGCCGTCTGGCCCGAAAAAGGTGAACGTCCCCTTTTACCCTTTTACGGAAAAGGTGA
>DASSUY010000123.1:0-14697 GCA_035706525.1 Steroidobacteraceae bacterium | reverse complement strand
CATCGTCGCCAAGCGGCTCATGGGCAAGGCGAGCTTCATCGTCCTCCAGGATCCGGGCGGCACGATCCAGGTCTACGTGAAGAGCGACGAGCTCGCGCGGGGCAACTACGAGGCCTTCAAGTCCTGGGACATCGGCGACATCGTCGCTGCGGAAGGGCCGCTGATGCGCACGCGCGCCGGCGAGCTGACCGTGCGCGCGGAATCGGTGCGCCTGCTCGTGAAGTCGTTGCGGCCGCTGCCCGACAAGTGGCACGGGCTCGCCGACACCGAGACCCGGTACCGCCGGCGCTACGTGGACCTCATCGTCAGCGAGGAGTCGCGCCGCGTGTTCCGCGTGCGCTCGCAGGTCGTCCGCCACCTGCGCGCCTTCCTGGACGCGCTCGGCTTCCTGGAAGTCGAGACGCCGATGATGCAGCCGATCCCCGGCGGCGCCGTGGCGCGGCCATTCGTGACGCACCACAACGCGCTCGACCAGGACATGTACCTCAGGATCGCGCCGGAGCTGTACCTGAAGCGGCTCCTCGTCGGCGGCTTCGAGCGCGTGTACGAGATCAACCGCAACTTCCGGAACGAAGGGCTCTCGACCCAGCACAACCCCGAGTTCACGATGCTGGAGCTCTACCAGGCCTATGCGGATTGCGAGGACTTCATGCGGCTGGTCGAGCGCATGATGACGGGGCTCGCCGAGTCGGTCACGGGATCGCTCACGGTCACCTACCAGGGGCGGAAGATCGATTTCACCGCGCCCTTTGCGCGCCGCTCCGTGGAGGAGGCGGTGGCCGAGGCGAACCCGGGCCTGGACCGTTCGAGGCTGCGCGATGTCGCGTACCTCCGCGCGCAGGCGGCGGCGCTCGGGCTCGAGCCGGGCGAAGGCGAGGGCGCGGGCGCGCTCCTGATGGCGATCTTCGAGAAGACCGCGGAAGCGAAGCTCGCGCAGCCGACCTTCATCCACTCGTACCCCACGGAAGTCTCGCCGCTCTCGCGGCGCCGGGACTCGGATCCGTTCGTGACCGACCGCTTCGAGTTCTTCGTGGACGGGCGCGAGCTCGCGAACGGCTTCTCCGAGCTCAACGACCCCGAGGACCAGGCGGAGCGCTTCCGGGAGCAGGTGCGGCGCCGCACGGGCGGGGACGAGGAGGCGATGTATTTCGACGCGGACTACATCCGCGCGCTCGAGTACGGCATGCCGCCCGCGGCCGGGCTCGGCGTCGGCGTCGACCGGCTCGTGATGCTGCTGACGGACTCGCCGAGCATCCGCGACGTGCTGCTGTTCCCGCAGATGCGGCACGAGGCGGAGGAATAAAAGGGGACAGGCACCTTTATTCCTCCCCCGGCGCCGGTATCGCATAGGGCAGGTCCGCCGGCACGAACTCCGAGCCGCCCGGCGCGGCGCCCAGGAGGTCGCTGCAGTAACGCAGTTCGACGACCGCGAGGCATTGCGTCGCCGCGTCGCCCCGCGTCGCGACGACCACCTGGCCGGCCAGCGCCTCGCCGCGGAACAGGGCCTGCGCGGGCTCGAGCAGCGCCTGCGGCGGCCCGAGGTAGCGCAGCATGCGGCGCTTCAGGCGTCCGAGGTGCTGGGTGCGCGCCACGACTTCCTGGCCGACATAGCAACCCTTGCTGAAGCTCAGCCCGCCGACGAGGTCGAGGTTCACCATCTGCGGGAGCCAGAGCGCGGCCGTCTTCGGCGAGATCGACGCCTCGCCGTCCTCGATGCAGGCGCGAATCCAGTCGCCAGCCGCCGCGCGCGGCACCGCGGCGAGCGCGGCCTCGAGCGCCGCGCGAGGGCCCGCGAGCAGGATGCGCCGCGGGCTCGCGACGAGCATGACGAGTCCCGCCGCCGCCGCCGCGGCCTGCGACCAGCGGGCATCCGGCTCGGCATCGATGAGGCCCGCGACCTCGATCTCGCGACTCTGGTCCTCGAAGCGGACCTGCGCACGCAGCACGAAGCGCGAGAGCTGGCCGACGAGCGTCGCCGCCAGTTCGCGCTGGATCAGCATCAGCACGTCGTCGCCGCGCGCGGCGAGTCGAAGCGTCGCGAGCACGCGTCCCTGGCGGTTGCAGGCGGCGGCCAGGAGGCCCGGGTGGCGCTCGAGGCCCAGGATGTCGTTCGACAGCTGGCCCTGCAGGAAGCTGCGCGCGTCGCGGCCGCTCACCGCGATCACGGAGCAGTCGGGCAGGTAGGCGGCGCGCGTGCTTGCCATCGCGCAATCCTAGCGCAGCGCATCTGCGCGAATGCGCGGCATTTGGCCGTGGGAAGGGGGTGTCCCTTTCTGGCAGAATAGCCTGCCGATGCGCCTCCCCGCCGAACGCCCGCTGTCCCCGCACCTGTCGGTGTACCGGCCGTTGTACACGATGGTGCTGTCGATGACGCACCGCGTGACCGGCCTCTTCCTGTCGGTCGCCGGGCTCGGGTTCGTGGCCTGGCTGGCCGCGGCGGCCGCCGGTCCCGAGTGCTACGCGCGCGCGGTCGCGTGCCTGTCGGCGCTCCCCGTGCGGATCCTGCTCTTCCTCGCGCTGGCGGCGTTCTGGTACCACCTGTTCGCGGGCATCCGGCACCTCGCCTGGGACGCGGGCGTCGGATTCTCGAAGGCGGCCGCGCGCACGAGCGGCGCGCTCGTCGTCGTGCTCACGCTGGCCTCGCTCGCGGCGACGCTGTGGCTGACGCCGGCCGGGCGCTTCCTGGCGGGCTTGCCGTGAGCCGGATGCCGCAGTCCGCGAGCCGCCACTGGCGCAACCAGCGCCTGACTTCGATCGCGCTCCTGCCGCTCGGGCTGTGGTTCCTCGTGTCGCTGCTCCGCCAGCCTGCGCTCGACCACGCCGTCGTGAGCGGCTGGTTCGCGAAGCCGCTGCAGGCTTTCCTTGCCGCGCTCTTCGGCGCGGCGCTCCTCTGGCACTCGATGCAGGGCTGGCAAGTCGTGCTCGAGGACTACGTCGGCGGGAAGCTGCGCGGTTTTTCGATCGCGCTCGCCTGGCTCGTGCACGCCGCGGCCGCCGCGGTGCTCGCCGTCGCGCTCGTCCGGCTGGTGGCGGGCGCCGCATGACCGCCTATCGGCTCATCGACCACCGGTCTGACGTCGTCGTGGTCGGCGCCGGCGGCGCGGGCCTGCGCGCCACGCTCGGCCTCGCCGAGGCCGGCCTCGACACGGCCTGCATCACGAAGGTGTTCCCGACGCGCAGCCACACGGTGGCGGCCCAGGGCGGCATCAGCGCGGCGCTCGGCAACATGGGCGAGGACGACTGGCGCTACCACTTCTACGACACGGTCAAGGGCTCGGACTGGCTCGGCGACCAGGACGCGATCGCGTACATGTGCCGCGAGGCGCCCGCGGCCGTGATCGAGCTCGAGCACTACGGCCTGCCGTTCTCGCGGACGCCCGACGGGCGCATCTACCAGCGCCCCTTCGGCGGCATGACGACGCACTACGGGAAGGGGATCGCGCAGCGCACCTGCGCCGCCGCCGACCGCACCGGCCACGCGATGCTGCACACGCTCTACCAGCAGAGCCTGCGGCATCGCGCGAAGTTCTTCATCGAGTACTTCGCGATCGACCTCATCATGGAGGAGGGCGCCTGCCTCGGCGTGCTGGCGCTCGACCTCGCGGCCGGCACGCTGCACCGGTTCCTGGCCCAGCGCACGATCCTCGCGACCGGCGGGTACGGCCGCATCTACCACACCTGCACGGGCGCGCACACGCAGACCGGCGACGGCAACGCGATGGTGCTGCGCGCGGGGCTGCCGCTGCAGGACATGGAGTTCGTGCAGTTCCACCCGACGGGCATCTACGGCGTCGGCTGCCTGATCACCGAGGGCGTGCGCGGCGAGGGCGGCATCCTTCGCAACTCGGAGGGCGAGCGGTTCATGGAGCACTACGCCCCGAACGCCAAGGACCTCGCTTCGCGCGACGTCGTGAGCCGCGCCATGACGATCGAGATCCGCGAGGGCCGCGGCGTCGGCCCGCGCAAGGACCACATCCACCTGCACCTCGAGCACCTCGGCGCGGACGTCATCGGCAAGCGCCTGCCCGGGATCGCGGAAACCGCGAAGATCTTCGCGAACGTCGACGTCACCCGCGCGCCGATACCGGTGGCGCCCACCGTGCACTACAACATGGGCGGCATCCCCTGCAACGTGCACGGCGAGGCGCTCACCTCGGTGGACGGCGTCGAGTCGACCGTGCCGGGCCTCATGGCGATCGGGGAGGCAGCCTGCGTGTCCGTGCACGGGGCGAACCGGCTCGGCTCGAACTCGCTGCTCGACCTCGTCGTGTTCGGCCGCGCCGCGGCCGCGCGCTGCCGCGAGGCGCTCATGCCCGGGGCCGCGATCCCTGAGCCCTCCGCCAATGCCGTGGACCCGCTGCTCGCGCGATTCGACCGCGTCCGGAACGCGGCGGGGAACCGGCCGGCCGCCAACCTGCGCGAGGAGATGCAGCGCGCGATGCAGCGCGACGCGGCCGTGTTCCGGACCGACGGGACGCTCGCCGAGGGCTGCGCCGCACTCGGGCGCTGCTACGAGTCGCTGCGCGAGCTGAAGATCTCCGACCGCTCGCTCGTCTTCAACACCGACCTCGTCGAGGCGCTCGAGCTCGACAACCTGCTGCGGCAGGCGCTGGCGACGATCAACAGCGCCCGGAACCGCACCGAGAGCCGCGGCGCGCACGCGCGCGAGGACTATCCCAGGCGCGACGACGACAACTGGCTGAAGCACACGCTCGCCTTCGTGGACGAGGCGGGCGGCGTCCGGTTCGACTACAGGCCGGTGCAGCTCGAGACCGGCACGTCCGAGGTGGAGAAGATTCCACCGCAGGTCCGCGCGTACTGAGGAGCCGATGACCGATGGCTGAGTTCCGGTTGCCCGCGAATTCGCGATATGACGGCCGCCAGGGCCGGCACCACCCGGCGCCGGCGGGGGCGAAGCGCGTGCGGCAGTTCCGCATCTACCGCTGGGACCCCGAGTCCGCGGCGAACCCGCGCATCGACACCTTCGACATCGACCTCGACGATTGCGGGCCGATGGTCCTCGACGCCCTGATCAAGGTGAAGGACGAGGTCGATTCGACGGTCACGTTCCGGCGCTCCTGCCGCGAGGGCATCTGCGGCTCCTGCGCGATGAACATCGACGGCGTGAACACGCTCGCCTGCACGAAGCCGATCGAGGACATCTCGGGTCCCGTGAAGGTCTTTCCGCTGCCGCACCTGCCGGTGGTGAAGGACCTCGTGCCGGACCTGACCCAGTTCTACGCGCTGTATGCCTCGGTCGAGCCCTGGCTCAAGCCGGCCGCGCCGCCGCCCGACGGGCGCGAGCGGCGCCAGTCCCCGGAGGACCAGGAGAAGATCGACCGGCCGTCGGCCTGCATCCTCTGCGCCTGCTGCTCCACGGCCTGCCCGAGCTACTGGTGGAACTCGGACCGCTACCTCGGGCCTGCGGCGCTGCTCGCGGCCTGGCGCTGGATCGCGGACTCGCGCGACGGCGCGAAGGCGGAGCGGCTCGCGAGCCTCGACGAATCGTTCAAGCTCTACCGCTGCCACACGATCTTCAACTGCACCGAGGCCTGCCCGAAGGACCTGAACCCCGCGCGCGCGATCGCGAACATCAAGCGGGGCATCCTGGAGCGCGACGAGTGAGGCCGTGGCAGACCCGGAGCTGTCGCGGCTGAAGTGGCGCTGCCGGCGCGGCATGAAGGAGCTCGACCTGCTCCTCCTGCGCTGGCTCGAGCGTGGCTGGCCGCGCGCGGACGCCGAACGACGGCGCGCATTCGAATGGCTGCTGGAGCAGCCCGACCCGGACCTCGCGGACTGGCTTCTCGGAGGCCTGCGGCCGAGCGGGCATGCGCGCGCTGCGCTCGTCGATGACATCCTTCGCCTGCCGGCTTGAGCCGAGGAGCGCCCGGCGCCTGGCGGCGGCAGCCGTGCTGCTCCATGCGACCGTCGCCGCGAGCCCCTGGATGCTCGGCGTCCCCGCCGCCCTGGCGGCGATGCTCTCGGCGGTCGCGCTGCTCGGCCTGCCGTCCACCCTGTCCTGCCTCCCCGGCCCCCACCACCGCGTGGCGGCGCTCCTCGCCGACGCGGACCGTTGCCGGCTCTGGCTCGCCGGTCAACCGGAACCCGGGTCCGCGACGCTTGGCCGCGGTTCCAGGGCGTTTGCGCAGTTTGCGTTCGTGGAGCTCGAATCCGGGTCCGGCCGCCATGCCTGGCTGCTGCCCAGGTCCAGCCTGCCGCCGGCGGCTTTCCGCCGCCTGAAGGCCCTCATACGGCTCACTTGCTAGAATCGGGCCTCGTCTCACGAAAGGAGGGCCCCGCGCCCGCCCGTCCCGCGACCTTGCGAACTTAACCGGGGTTCGGCCGGTCATACCGGCGTGCACGTGGAGGGCGCAGCGCAAGTCTTCGAGCCGATGCGGGCTGAAGCAGGCGACATCGCGCTGGTACGCCGTGTCCAGAAGGGGGACAGGGCGGCCTTCGACGCGCTCGTGCTGAAGTACCAGCACAAGGTCCTGAAGCTCGTGCAGCGCTATGTCCGGAACCCCGCCGAGGCCGAGGACATCGCGCAGGAGGCTTTCATCAAGGCGTACCGGGCCCTGCCGGCGTTCCGCGGCGACAGCGCGTTCTACACCTGGCTGTACCGCATCGCGATCAACACCGCGAAGAACGCGCTGGTCGCGAGCCGCCGCCGGCCTGTCTCCTACGACCTCGACCTGCAGGACGGCTCGCAGGTGCAGGCGCAGACGCGGCTCTCGGACTCCGAGACGCCCGAGGCGCTCGCCCTGACGGAGGAGATCCGCCGCACGGTGAACGAGGCGATCGAGGCGCTGCCGGACGACCTCCGGCTCGCGATCGTGCTGCGCGAGCTCGAGGGGCTCTCGTACGAGGACATTGCGAAAACGATGGAATGCCCCGTAGGCACCGTCCGTTCAAGGATCTTCCGCGCGCGCGAAGCGATCGATCGCAGCCTGCGCGAGGTGTTCGACGGCGGCCTCGGGAGAGTCGGAGACCTGGAATGACGGATCGGATCAAGGAACAGCTTTCGGCCTTTCTGGATGGCGAGTTGCCGGACCCGGAGTCCGCGCTCCTCCTGAAGCGCCTCGAGCGCGACGACGAGCTGCGTGGCGCCCTGTCGCGCTACTCGCTGATCGGCGCGGTGCTGCGCAGCGACGGCGACGTGCCGGCCGCGCGGCAGGTGGCCGCGCGCGTATCCGCCGCGATCGCCAGGGAGCCGTTCCGCGGCGTGCAGGCGCAGCTGCCGCGGCGCGTCGCGGTCCTCCGCTCGCTGGGCGGACTTGCCGTGGCGGCGGGCGTCGCGTTTGCCGCCGTCATGCTGGTCCGGGGCGTGAATCCCGGGCCGGGAGCGGCGCCCGAAGTCGTGCTGGCCCAGGCCCCGGTGCCGCCCGTGCAGCCGGTGGCCGACGACGCCGACGCCGACTCGGGCGAGGCGCTGGCCGTGCCCTACGTCACGCCGCCCGCCGCGGACGGCCCGGCGGCGGGGCTCCCGCAGGCGGAGCTCGCGAATTTCCTCGTCGCGCACTACGGCTATGCGTCGCCGCTCGTCCGGCGCAGCGTCGGCGCGGGCCTCATCAGCGACGATGAGGCGGCGATCGAGGGCGCGCTAGAGCCCGCCAGCCAGCCCGACCCGTGAGTCCCCGGCCGGCCATCGCCTTCGCGCTCAGCCTCGCCGCGATGCCCGCCTGCGCCGAAAGCGGGCAGGAGTGGCTCGCGCGCATGACGGCGGCGCTCAACAACGCGAGCTACGTCGGCGAGTTCATCTCGGAGTCCGCCGGCCGCACCGAGCGGCTCGCGATCACGCACCGCGTCCGCGACGGCGTCGTCTCGGAGCGGCTCGTCTCGCTGACCGGCCACGGGCGCGAGCTCGTGCGCGAGAACGACGAGGTCGTCGTGTACCTGCCGGACCAGAAGCTCGCCATCATCGAGCGCCGCGCCGGGCGCAGCGACCTGATGGGCTCGCTGCCCCAGTTCGAGGGCCGCATGGCCTCCTGGTACAAGGTCGACTGGGTCGGCCGCGAGACGCTCGAGACCTTCGGGCCGACCGCCGTGGTGGCCGTGCGGCCGCTCGACGGCTACCGGTTCGGCTACCGCCTCTGGATCGACCTCGATACGCACATGCCGGTGCGCAGCGACCTATCGGACGGATCCGGCCGCGTCATCGAGCGGCTGCGCTTCACCAGGCTGCGCTTCGACGACAACATCCCGGACTCGGCCTTCGAGCCTTCGCTCGATCGCAGCAAGCTGCGCTGGGTGCGACAGTCGCCGCAGACGGACGACGAGGCGCCCGCCTGGAAGGCGGCCCAGGTCCCGCCGGGCTTCCGGCTGTCCGTGAGCGGCATGCAGGCGCTCGCCGGCAACGGCGCGCCCGCGAGCCACCTCGTGTACTCCGACGGGCTCGCCACCGTCTCCGTCTTCATCCAGCCGCCGGTCGCCGGCAAGCCGCCGGCGCAGGGCACCTCCCGCTCCGGCGTCGCATCGGCCTACACGACCGTCATCGCCGGCCACCAGGTCACCGCGGTCGGCGAAGTCCCGCCGCGGACCCTCAAGTACATCGCCTCGGGCCTCCGGCCCGTCGGCGTCCCGCCCGAAACGCCGGCGGCCGCCGCGGCGAACCGCCGCAACTGACGACGCCGTGCAGCCGCCGCGCTTCCTCGTCTGGACGCGCGAGAACTGCCCGCTGTGCGGGGAGTTCATCGGCGCCCTGGCGGCGATCACGGACGGGTTCGAAGTGCGCGACGTGGACGACGACCTCGATGCGCGGCGGCGATTCGGCCTCAAGGTTCCCGTGCTCACCTGCGAGGGCAGCGTCGTCTGCCACGGCCGCCTCGACCGCGACGCGGTGCAGCGCCTGCTGCGCGGGCGCTGAGGGCCGGCTGCTATAATCGGGCGTTCCCGGACTCGCCTGTCCGGCGAGGGCGCCCCCGCTTTTCCCCGATGCAGCAGCAGATACGCAATTTCTCGATCATTGCGCACGTCGACCACGGCAAGTCGACGCTCGCCGACCGGCTGATCCAGACCTGCGGGGGCCTCGAGGCGCGCGAGATGCAGGAGCAGGTGCTCGACTCCATGGACCTCGAGCGCGAGCGCGGCATCACGATCAAGGCGCAATCGGTGACCCTCGCGTACCGCGCCCAGGACGGGAACGAATACCAGCTGAACTTCATCGACACGCCCGGGCACGTCGACTTCTCCTACGAGGTGTCGCGCTCGCTCGCGGCCTGCGAGGGCGCGCTGCTCGTCGTGGATGCGGCCCAGGGCGTCGAGGCCCAGAGCGTCGCGAACTGCTACACGGCGCTCGAGCAGGGCCTCGAGGTGCTGCCCGTCATCAACAAGATCGACCTGCCGTCGGCCGACCCGGACCGCGTCATCCGCGAGATCGAGGACATCATCGGCATCGAGGCGAGCGACGCCGTGCGGGTCAGCGCGAAGACCGGGGAGAACGTCGGGCAGCTGCTCGAGCGGCTCGTCGAGCGGATTCCGCCCCCGAAAGGCGACCCGGACGGCCCCCTGCAGGCGCTGATCGTCGACTCCTGGTTCGACAACTACGTGGGAGTCGTCTCGCTCGTGCGCGTCGTCAACGGCGCGCTCAGGAAGAACGACCGCATCCGCGTCATGTCCACGGGCCGCAGCTGGCAGGTGGACCGGATCGGGCGCTTCACGCCGAAGCGCATCGAGACCCCGGGGCTCGGCACGGGCGAGGTCGGCTGGCTGACCGCGGGCATCAAGGACATCGACGGCGCGCCGGTCGGCGACACGATCACGAGCGAGGCGAAGGGCTGCGCCGCGCCGCTGCCCGGGTTCAAGTCGGTCAAGCCGCGCGTGTTCGCGGGACTCTTCCCGGTGCAGTCCGACCAGTACGAGGCCTTCCGCGACGCGCTGCAGAAGCTCCGCCTGAACGACTCGGCGCTGCACTACGAGCCGGAAGTCTCGACGGCCCTCGGCTTCGGCTTCCGCTGCGGCTTCCTGGGGCTCCTGCACATGGACATCGTCCAGGAACGCCTCGAGCGGGAGTACGGCCTCGCGCTCGTGACGAGCGCGCCGACCGTGGTCTACGAGGTCGTCGGCAGCGACGGCGAGGTGACGCAGGTCGACAACCCGGCCCGCCTGCCCCCGGATTACCGCGAGCTTCGCGAGCCGATCATCACGGCGAACATCCTGGTGCCGCCGGAGCACGTCGGCGGCGTCCTGAAGCTCTGCCAGGAGAAGCGGGGCGTGCAGAAGAAGATGCTGCAGCTCGGCACGCAGATGTCGCTCCAGTACGAGCTGCCGCTCGCCGAGGTCGTGCTCGACTTCTTCGACCGCCTGAAGTCCGTCAGCCGCGGCTACGCCTCCTTCGACTACGAGTTCAGCCACTTCCAGCCGGCGCCGCTCGTGCGCCTCGACGTGCTGATCAACGGCGACCGCGTGGACGCGCTGTCGATCATCGTGCACCGGGAGAGCGCCTACCAGCGCGGCCGCGAGCTCGTCGACAAGATGCAGGAGCTGATCCCGCGCCAGATGTTCGAGGTCGCGATCCAGGCGGCGATCGGCAGCCAGGTGATCGCGCGCGCGACCGTCAAGGCGCTGCGCAAGAACGTGCTCGCCAAGTGCTACGGGGGCGACGTGACGCGAAAGCGCAAGCTCCTCGAGAAGCAGAAGGAGGGCAAGAAGCGCATGAAGCAGCTCGGGACGGTGGAGATCCCGCAGGAGGCCTTCCTGGCGGTGCTGAGGGTCGGAAAGAAGTGACGGGCGGGGGATTGTGATGGTCTTCGATTTTTCGTTCGTGCTGGTCGCGCTCGCATTCCTGACGGGCCTCATCTGGGGCATCGACAGCCTGTTCGGCGCCCGGCGGCGGCGGGAGGCGGGCGTCGCGAAGGACCCGGTCATCGTCGACTACGCGCGCTCCTTCTTCCCCGTCATCGTCATCGTGCTCGTGCTCCGCTCCTTCCTCTACGAGCCGTTCCGCATCCCCTCGGACTCGATGATGCCGACGCTGGTCGAGGGCGACTTCATCTTCGTCAACAAGTGGCGCTACGGCCCGCGGCTGCCGGTCGTGAACACGCGCCTGTTCGAGGTGAGCCGGCCCGAGCGCGGCGACGTGGTGGTCTTCAGGAAGCCGACGGACCCCGGGATGGTGCTGATCAAGCGCCTGGTGGGCCTGCCCGGGGACGTGATCCGCGTCACGGGAGGGCAGCTCTACATTAACGGTACGCCGTCACGGATCGAGGTCGGCGAGTTGTACGACGGGCCCAAGAACGCGCAGTATCCGTTCACCCGGGTGGCCGAGGAGCAGCTGGGAGACGTGCCGCACGCGATCCTCCTGGTGGAGACGCGCGCCGGCATGGAAGGCGAGTGGCGGGTCCCGGCCGGGCACTACTTCATGATGGGCGACAACAGGAACAACAGCCAGGACAGCCGTTACGCAGACGTCGGCGCAGTGCCGGAGGACCACCTGATCGGCAAGGCGGAGGCGATCTGGCTGTCGCTCGACCCGGACCACCGGTGGCGACTGCTCTGGAACCGCATGGGGACCGGCATCCGTTAGGGAGACAGGTATGCAGCACAGACAGCGTGGCATGACGATGCTCGGCATCCTCGTCCTCATCGTCGTGGTGGGGGCGTGGGTCTACGCGGGCATCCGCCTCGTGCCCAAGTACCTCGAGTACATGAAGATCGCGTCGACCCTCGAGAAGGTCCGCGACGAGTACGACAGCAACCCGGGCTCGACGGAGTTCATGCTCCGCAAGGCCGTCGAGCGGCACTTCGACATCGAGATGGTGGACGTGATCACGTCCAACGACATCGTGATCAAGAAGGAAGGCGGCGAGTTCACCATGACCGCCGACTACGAGGACGTGGTGCCGCTCGCCGGCAACGTCTCCTTCCTGGTCTCCTTCAACAAGTCGGTCGTCGTCAACGCGCGCTGACGCGCGCGGGAGCGGCCTGGTGCCGGCAGCGGGCTGGCTGGCCGAGCGGCTAGGCGTCGAGCCCGGCGACGCGGGCCTGCTCGCGCGCGCGCTGACGCACCGCAGCCACGGCTCCCCGAACAACGAGCGTCTCGAGTACCTCGGCGACGCGGTGCTGACCTTCGTCGTCGCCGAGATGCTCTATCGCAGCTTCCCGGATGCCTCCGAGGGGGAGCTCTCCCGCTACCGAGCGACGCTCGTGAGCGGCGAGGCGCTCGCCGGCATCGCCGCGTCGATCGGGCTCGGCGAGCACCTGCGCCTCGGCGAGGGCGAGATGAAGTCGGGCGGGCACCGGCGCGCGACCATCCTGGCCGACGCGCTGGAAGCGGTGTTCGGCGCCATCTACCTCGACCTCGGGCTCGGCGCGGCGCGGCGGGTCGCGGAGCGCCTGTTCCACCCGTCGATCGCCGCGCTGCCGTCGGCGGCGGAGCTCAAGGACCCCAAGACCCGGCTGCAGGAATGGCTCCAGGGACGCGGCCACCCGCTGCCGGCGTACACGGTCCTGGAGGTGAGCGGAGAGCCGCACGAGCAGCGCTTCCGCGTGCAGTGCGAGGTGCCGGGCCTCGGGCTCGCGGCCGTCGCCGAAGGCAGCAGCCGGCGGCGCGCCGAGCAGGAGGCCGCGCAGCGAATCCTGGAGGATCCCGCGCTAAACTTGGCGCGGTGAACGCAGGCGATCCGCAGCGCTGGGGCACGGCCGTGCTGGCCGGCCGGCCGAACGTGGGCAAGTCGACGCTCCTCAACGCGCTGGCCGGCCGCAAGCTCAGCATCGTCACGCCCAAGGCGCAGACGACGCGCCACCGAATCGAGGGCGAGGTGGCCGGGCCCGGATTCCGGATGATCCTCGCGGACACGCCGGGCGCCGGCGCGGCCGCCGGAAGCCGCCTCGCGCACTTCATGAACCGCGAAGGCGAGGCCGCCCTCGACTCCGCCGACGTCGCGATCCTCGTCGTGTCGGCGCCCCGCTGGACCGACGGCGACAGCGCGGTGCTCGAGCGCCTGAAGCGGTCGGGCCTGCCCGTCGTGCTCGCGCTCAACAAGATCGACCGCGTGAAGCCGCGCGCGGCGCTCCTGCCGCTCCTCGATTCGCTCGCGAAGCGGCACGATTTCGCAGCCATCGTGCCGGTGTCCGCCGCGATGGGCGAGAACCTCGAGGCCCTCGCGAAGGCGACGGCCGCCCTGCTGCCCGAGGGGCCTGCCGCGGAAGCGCCGCCCCCGCGCGGCCGCGGCGAGCGCTTCCAGGCGGCCGAGGCGCTCCGCGAGCAACTGATGCTCGCCCTCTCCGACGAGCTGCCCTACGGGATCGCCGTGGAAATCGAGCGCTTCGAGCCGACCGAGGACGGGCGTACCGAGATCGACGCCGTGATCTGGGTCGAGCGGGTCGGCCAGCGCAAGATCGTGATCGGCGCCAAGGGCGCGCGCCTCAAGGCCATCGCGACGGCGGCGAGGCTCGCGCTCAACGAGCAGTTCGGCCGCCGCGTGCACCTCAACACCTGGGTGAAGGTCCGCGAGGGCTGGAGCGACGACGACCGCCTGCTGCAACGGCTCGGGCACGATCTGCCATGAGCGCGCGCGGCCGCCGGCAACTCGAGCCGGCATGGCTCCTGCACCACCGCGCGTGGAGCGACTCGAGCCGCATCCTCGAGCTGTTCACGCGCGAGCACGGCCGGGTGACGCTCTTCGCGCACGGCGCGCGCCGCCCGCGCTCGCCGCTGCGGGCGGTGCTGAGGCCGTTCGCGCCGCTGCTGGTGTCCTGGACCGGGCGGGCCGACGGCGGCACGCTGACCGCGGCGGAGCCGGGCGAGGGGGCCGTCGCGATCTCGGGCGCGCGGCTGCTTTCCGGCTACTATCTGAACGAGCTGCTGCTGAAGCTGCTGCCGAAGGAAGACCGGCACGAGGCCGTCTTCGATGCCTACGCCGCCTCCCTCGCCGCGCTCGCCGGGGGGGAGGAGGCGGCGGCGCTGCGCGCGTTCGAGCGCGTCCTGCTGGAGGAGCTCGGTTACGGCCTCGATCTCGCGCGCGACGCGGGAAACGGGCAGCCGGTGGAGGGCGACCGCCACTACCTGTTCGAACCGGGCCGCGGCGTGTTCGCGGTGCGTGACGCGGGACGGAGCGGGGAGGCCCTCGCGGGCAGCGCGCTGCTCGCCGTCGCCCGCGGCGACTTCGGCCTGCCGGAGGCCCTGCGCGCCGCGCGCGGCATCTTCGGGGCCGCGATCGCGCACTGCCTCGAGGGGCGCGGGCTCTCGAGCCGGGACGTGATGCTGGCGACCCGCCGGCTGGGAAGGGAGACATGATGCGAAAGGGGATCCTGCTCGGCGTCAACATCGACCACGTCGCCACGCTGCGGCAGGCGCGCGGCGGCCGCGCGCCGGACCCGCTGCTCGCGGCGCTGGTGGCGGAGCAGTGGGGCGCGGACGCGATCACGCTGCACCTGCGCGAGGACCGCCGGCACATCCAGGACCGCGACGTGCGCGCGATGCGGCCGGCCCTGCAGACGCGCATGAACCTCGAGATCGCGGCCACCGCGGAGATGATCGCCATCGCGCTCGAGGCGCAGCCCGCCGATGTCTGCCTCGTCCCCGAGAACCGCACCGAAGTGACGACGGAGGGCGGCCTCGACGTCGCGCGGCAGCGTGGCGCGGTCGCGGACGCCTGCCGCCGCCTCGCTGCCGGCGGCATCCGGGTCTCCCTTTTCATCGACCCGGACGCGGAACAGGTGGACGCCGCGGCAGCCGCCGGCGCGCCGGTCGTCGAGCTG
>DASSUY010000122.1:0-2735 GCA_035706525.1 Steroidobacteraceae bacterium | reverse complement strand
GGCCGCGCGCGCCGGCTTCGACGAGATCGAGCACCTCTTCGAAGCCTGCCGGACCCCCGTAGTACGGGTCCGGCACATCCCGCCGCCCCAGCTCCGGGGCGAAGTCCAGGAAGAGCCGCAGCCGCTCGACACGCGTCGCCGGCGCGATCCCGGCCAGCCGGCCGTAGACCTCCTCGTCCATCGCAAGCACGAGGTCGAAGCGCTCGAAGTCCGCCCGCTCGACCTTGCGCGCGCGCAAGCCGCTCATGTCGATGCCGCGGCGTCGGGCCGCCGCGATCGCCCGCTCGTCGGGCGGATCGCCGATGTGATAGCCGTGGGTTCCCGCCGAGTCGAATTCCACCGCGAGCCCCGCCGCTTCGCTGCGCGCGAGCTCGCGGACGACCGCCTCGGCCGTCGGCGAGCGGCAGATGTTGCCCATGCAGACGAAGAGGACCCGCTTCACGCGCGACGTCGCCTCCGCACCCAGCCGTCGATGCGCTCGATCGCGCCCAGCGTCTCCTCGGCGGACACCGCGAACGAGATGCGCACGAAGCGGTCGCCGTGCACGGCGTCGAAGTCCCGGCCCGTGTTGATCGCGACCCCCGTGGCGTCCAGCAGCTCCTGGCACCAGGCGAGCGAGTCGCGCGTCAGCTCGCCGACGTCGGCGTAGAGGTAGAACGCCCCGTCGGGCGGCGCGATGCGCGTGATGCCGAGGCCCGCGAGGGCCTCGGTCAGCAGGCGGCGGTTGCCCGCGTAGGTCGCGACGTTCGCCTCGAGCGCCGCCACTTCGTCCATGGCGGCGAGCGCGACGTGCTGCGAAATCGTCGGCGGCACGAGGAAGAGGTTGTTCGCGAATCGGCGCATCGGCTCGACGAGGCCGGGCGGCACCACGGCCCAGCCGAGCCGCCAGCCGGTCATGCACCAGTACTTGGAAAACGTGTTCGCGACCACCGCCTCGGGCGCGTGCTCGAGGATCGAGTGCGCGCGGTTTCCATACGTGATGCCGTGGTAGGTCTCGTCGGAGACGATGCGGATGCCGCGCTCGGCGCAGACTGCGGCGATCTCGGCGAGGCCGGCGTCCTCGATCATCGTCCCGGTCGGGTTCGAGGGACTCGTGAGGATCAGTCCCGCCGGCGCGGGGTCGAGCGCCGCGACCATGGCGGCCGTCGGCTGGAAACGGGTCGCGGCATCGCAGTCGATCTCGACCGGCTCGAGGCCGAGCGCGAGCAGCGAATTGCGGTGCGCGGGGTACCCGGGCCTCGCCATCGCGACGCGCGCCCCCGGGCTGAACAGGACGGACATGGCGAGCACGAGCGCGGCCGATGCGCCCATCGTCAGCACGATGCGCTCGGGCGGAAGCTCGAGCCCGTACGCCTCCCGGTAGTGGCGCGCGAGTCGCTCCGCGAGCGCGCTGCTCTCCCAGTAGCCCTGCGGGCACTCGACGATCGCGCGGCTCCCCGCTTCGAGGGCGGCCGGCGGCGCGCCCGCCGACGGCTGCCCGACCTCCATGTGGATGACCGGAAGGCCGCGGCGCTCGCGCTCATTCGCGAGGCGGTTGATCTCGACCGCGTAGAACGGAGCCACCCGCCCGGCGGAACGGTTCACGCCGGGCGTCCCCGCCGCATCAGCGTCTCGACCCGGGCGAGGTCTTCCGCCGTGTCGACGCCCGGCCCGGGCGGTTCGACGGCATCCGCAACTGCGATGCCGAGCCCCATCCAGAGCGCGCGCAGCTGCTCGAGCCGCTCCCGGACTTCGATCGGCGCCGCTGGTGCCGCGGCGAGCGTGGCAAGCGCCGCGACGCGGTAGGCATAGAGTCCGACGTGACGTCGCGCCCCTTCGTGGCGCGAGGCGCCCGCCGGGCGCGACGCCGCGCCATCCCGGTCCCAGGGCACCGGTGCGCGGCTGAAATAGAGCGCGAGGCCGTCCGCGCGCGCGACCACCTTCACGACGTTCGGGTCGAGGTAATCGGACTCGTCGACGATCGGCGTTGCGAGCGTCGCGATGGCGGCCGCCGGCGTCGCCGCGAGGAGCCCCGCGACCTGCCGCACGAGCGCCGGGGGCAGCATCGGCTCGTCGCCCTGGACATTCACGACGATGTCTTCGGCCGGCCACCGTCGCCGCCTCGCGACCTCGGCGATTCGGTCGGTTCCCGAGGCATGCCCGGGCTCCGTCATCTCGACGTCCGCCCCGAACTGCGCGCAGGCTGCACGGATGCGCTCGTCGTCGGTCGCGACGATGACTTCCTTCGCGCCCGAGGCGACGGCGGCCCGATGCACGTGGCGCACCATGGGCTCGCCGGCGAGCGGCGCGAGCGGCTTGCCGGGCAGGCGCGTGGAAGCATGCCGCGCGGGAATCACCACGCGGAACATCAGCGGCCCGTCAGCGCGCGGTCGTCCGCCGACAGGCGGCGCGCCTCGTCCGGCAGCATGACCGGGATGCCGTCCCGCACCGGGAAGGCGAGCCGGTCGGCGCGGCACAGGTATTCCGAGCTGTCGCGCAGCCACGCGAGTGGCCCCTTGCACAGGGGACAGGCGAGAATGTCAGTCAGGCGTTCGCTCATGGGATTGGGTCCTGCTGGCCGCGGCCAGTTTCACGATGCGTTCGACGAGCTGTCCGGCCGCGTCGCCCGTGACGACCGGCGTGACCTCCACCCAGCCCGCCCCGCTCCAGCCGACGCCGTTGCATTTTACGGCATCCTTTTCCGTCAGCAGGACCGGCTTGCCCTGCCCCGCCCCGGCGAGCGCCGGCGTGAAGCG
>DASSUY010000121.1:0-8638 GCA_035706525.1 Steroidobacteraceae bacterium | reverse complement strand
AGGCGTCGCCGCAAAGTTCCTCGAGGCGCCTGCGTTCGCCCGCGTCCAGGCGCCCGCCGGTCAGCTCCGTGAGCGTCGCGTACGCCGCTACGTCGCGGGCGTTCCGCGCGATCGCGCGGCGCGCGTACGCGATCGCCTCTTCGTGCCGGCCCGCCAGCATCAGGAACTGGGCTTTCGCAGTCAGCAGCGCCGGCAGCCCGGCATCGAGGGCCTCCGCCTCGGCCAGCGCGCGCCCGGCGGCGTCGAATTCGAGCGCCTGCAGGCAGAACCGGGCATGGGCGGCGAGCGCTGCGGCATCGCGGCCGCCGACCTCGAGCGCCCGCGCGGAACTCAGCATGGCCCGCCGGTAGCGCGCGAGCTCCCACTGCGCCATGGCGAGCGTGCGCCAGGCGTCCGCGTCCCGGGGAGCGGCGGCGGCCCAGGCCTCGGCCGTCCGCTCGAGCGCGGACCAGTTTCCGCGCCGCGCCTGCGCGGCGGCGTCGCCGCGAAGGCTCGCCACCCTCGCCCGGACCTGGGCGCCGGCCTCGCCGAGGACGCGATCGGCCTCGGCCGCGTGGCCCGCCGCGCGCCAGGCCGCGGCCAGCTTCACGACCAGTTCCCCGTCCTCCGGGCGGAGCCGGACCGCGCGCTCGAAGGCCCCGGCCGCCGCGGCGCCCGCGCCCTTCCGCAGTTGCAGGTCGCCGAGCCGCGCCCAGGCCCACCAGTGCTGCGGCTCCTCCTCCGCGACGGCCGAGACGATGGCGAGCGCCTCGTCGAGGCGACCCGCCTGCGCGAGCCATTGGGCGAGGTTCATCCGGAGCGCCGGGTGCCGCGGCGCGATCTCGACCGCGCGGCGCAGCGGGCCCTCCGCATCGCCCGTGCGGCCGAGGTTGAGCAGCATCAGGCCGTAGACGCTCTGCGCCTCGGCGTTTCCGGGCTCGAGCTCGACGGCGCGCCGGTAGTGGCCGAGCGCTTCCGACGCGCGCCCGGCCGTGCGCGCCGCGTGGCCGAGCTGCAGGTGGTGGCTGGCCTCTTCCGCCATGGGCGTCGCGCGCCGCGGTCTATGCGCGCCCCGCGACCTCGCGCACGACGGCGAGCGCCGCGTCCACGTCGGCCGGGCTCACGTACAGGTGCGCCGACAGGCGCACGCCGCGCTCGTCGTTTTGCGCGCGTACGCGGATGCGCTTGTCCCAGAGCGCGTCCTGCAGCGCCTTGGCCTTGACACCGTCCACGCGGAACGTCGTGATCGCGGCGGCGAAGCGGGCATCCCGGGGCGAGGCGACCGTGACGCCCGGGATGGACGCCAGGCCCTCGCGAAGCCGCCGCGTGAGCGCGGCGTCCCAGCGCTCGATGCGCGGCATGCCGATCCGCTCGATGAAGGAAAGCGCGGCCGCCAGCCCCTCGGCCACCGGGAGGCTCCCGGTGCCGTACTGCATGAAGCGGAAGGCGCCGTCCGCGTGGTTGTCCCACTGGTAGCTCGCGAGCGTCGTCCAGAACCGGTCCTGCACGCCGCTTCGCACGACCATGAAGCCCGTGCCCTTCGGCGCCAGCATCCACTTGTGCGGGCTGCCGACGTAGGCGTCGCAGCCGAGCGCGGGCACGTCGACCTGGACCTGGCCGACGGCCTGCGCCCCGTCGACGATCGAGAGCGCGCCGTGCCCACGCGCGAGCGCGCAGAGCTCGCGCGCCGGCAGGCGAGCGCCGAGGCCGCTCGTAATGTGGCTGAACATCACGACCTTCGTGCGCGGCGTCATCGCAGACGCGAAGAGCGCGACGACGGCCTCGGGTCCCTCGGCCAGCGCGGGCTCGAGCGGCAGCTCCTTCAGGACGACGCCTCGGCGCTTCGCGGCCAGGCGCCACGGCGAAATCCCGCCGCCGTGCTCCTGGTCCGTGCTAACCACCTCGTCGCCGGCCGCGAGGTCGAGGCCGTTCGCGAGGAAGTTCATGCCCATCGTCGCGTTCTGCGTGAGCGCGATCTCCCCGGCGGGAGCGTTCACGAAACGGCCGACCGCCCCGCGCAGCTCGACCAACGGCTGGTAGCCGGTCAAGGGCTCGCCTTCCGGCCGCTCGTACGGCCAGTCCGCGAGCTCCGCCTCGAGCCGGCGCAGCGCCGCCGCGTGCACCTCGACGACCTCGCGCGGCGAGGCGCCCAGCGTCCCGGTGTTGCAGTAGGCGACGCCCGGCGGGATCAGGAACTGCTTCCGCGCGGCGGCGAAGAGCGCGTCGTCGTCCCAGTCCGCGCCGGGAGCGAATGCATCCGGCGCGGCAGGCGTGCCGGAGCCTGGCGCCGCGGCGAGTGCGAGTCCGGGCACGGCCAGCGCCGACAGGAATTCCCTGCGCGTGCTCGTCACCAGACCTCGCAGCGGTCCGACGGCGGCCGGACCATCGCATCGCCCGCCTTGCAGCTGAAGGCTTCCGCGAACGCGGGCAGGTTCGAGAGCGGCCCGTTCACGCGGTACTTCGCGATCGGGTGCGGGTCCGACTGCACCATGGTGCGCTGCGTCTCGGGGCGGATCTCGTCGCCGCGCCATTGTCCCCAGGACAGGAAGAACTGCTGTTCGGGCGTGAAGCCGTCGATCGTCGGCTCGGGGCCCTTGCCTTCCCGCGACTTCCTGTAGGCGAGCCAGGCGAGCTTCGCGCCCGCGAGGTCGCCGATCGACTCGCCGAGCACCAGCTTGCCGTTGTGGTGGATGCCGGGCTCGATGAAGTAGCCCTCGAACTGGTCGGCGACGCACTGGCCGCGCGCCTCGAACTTGCGGTAGTCCTCCGGCGTCCACCAGTTGTGCAGCCGCCCCTCGGCGTCGAACTTCGCGCCCTGGTCGTCGAAGCCGTGGCTGACCTCGTGGCCGATGACGACGCCGATGCCGCCGTAGTTCACGGCGTCCGTCGAAGCCGCGTCGAAGGCCGGCGGCTGGAGGATGCCCGCCGGGAACACGATCTCGTTCCGCAGCTGGCTGTAGTACGCGTTCGAGGTCGGCGCCGTCATGAACCAGCGGCCCTTGTCCACGGGCTTGCCGATCTGCGACAGGTCGTCCTCGACGTTCCATCGCGACGCGGCGACCACGTTCGCGAAGTAGGAATCGCGGCCGATCCGGACGCCGGCATAGTCCTTCCACCGGTCGGGATAGCCGACCTTGGCATTGAAGGTCGCGAGCTTCTCGAGCGCCTTGACCTTCGTCTCCGGGCTCATCCAGTCGAGCGCCCCGATCCGGTCGCGCATCGCGAGCAGGACGTTCTTCACGAGCTCCTGCATGCGCGCCTTCGCCTCGGGCGAGAAGTACTTCTCGACGTAGGCGCGCCCGAGGGCGTCGCCGAGCTGCGCATCGGTCGCCTCCGCGCAGCGCTTCCAGCGCGGCTTCATCTCGGTCGCGCCGCTCAGGAACTTCCCGCGGAAGGCGAAGTTCTGCTCGACCAGGGGCGTCGAGAGGTCGTCCGCGAAGGCGTCGAGCACGTGCCAGGCGAGGTAATCGCGCCACTGCCCGACCGGCGCGCCCGCGAGCTCGCGGCTGAAGGCCTCGAGGAACTTCGGCTCGGCCACGTTGAGGTCGTCGCGCGGCAGCTTCGCCGCGTCGAAGTACGCCGCCCAGTCGAACGCGGGCGCCATTGCGGACAGCCCCGCGAACGCCGTCTTGTGGTCCTGCTGGTTGGGATCGCGGCTCGCGACGTTGTCGAGCGTCGCCTCGGCGAAGCGCTTCTCCAGCTCGAACACCGACTTCGCCGAGGCGGCCGCCGCCTCCGGCGTCCAGCCCGCGAGCTCGAACATCCTCGCGACGTGCTCCCGGTATTTCGCGCGCGCCTCGACGAAGCGGTCCTCCGGCTTCAGGTAGTAGTCCCGGTCCGGGAGCCCGAGGCCCGAGGAGGAGATATTGGCGATCACTCTCGCCGGGTCGTGGAGGTCGCGCAGCGACTGCAGGGCGAAGCCCGCGTCGACGCCGATCGCGTGCAGCTTCGCCAGCTGGCGCTGGACGTCCTTGCCGTCCCGGATCGCGGCGATCTCCGCGAGCAGCGGCTTGACCGGCGCGACGCCGAGCGAGTCGATGCGCTTCTCGTCCATGCAGGCGCCGTAGAAATCGCCCGAGAGCTGCTCGGCGCTGCCGGCCGGCCAGTCCTTGCGCGCGGACACCTCCTCGAGGATCCCGCGCACGTGCTCCTTGTTGACCTCGCCCGACTGCCAGCGCCGGCTCCAGCGGTCCATGTACTCGGGGATCGGGTTGGCCTTGCGCCAGGCGCCGTTCGCGTAGTCGAAGAAGTCGGTGCAGGCGTCGCCCTGGCGGTTGATGTCGGACGGGATGATGCCGCGCGGCGATTCCGCCGCACCCGCTGCAAAGGCCGCGAGTCCCGCGGCGACGAGGACGTACCTTCTCATGGGCAGGGTCTCCTCCGGGATTGCGCGGACCGTACCATAACGCGGCCCGGGGAGGGTTCGCGGTTTTCCCGCCGGGGCCGCGTGTTGTAACCTTCCCCGGTCCGGCCGGACGACCAGGAACCCCCGACCATGAACGAGATAGCCTCCGCGGCAACCGCGGCGACCCACACGCTCAGCCAGTCGCTGCGCCCGCGCCACGTCACGATGATCGCGATCGGTGGCATCATCGGCGCCGGCCTCTTCGTCGGCAGCAGCGCGGCCATCGCCGCGGCGGGCCCGGCCATCCTCGTCACCTACGCCCTCACCGGGTTCCTCGTGCTGCTCATCATGCGCATGCTCGGGGAAATGGCGGTCGGAATGCCGGAAGTCCGCTCGTTCACGGAATTCGCGCGCGTGGGCCTCGGGGACTGGGCGGGATTCACCGTCGGCTGGCTGTACTGGTTCTTCTGGATCGTCGTGGTTCCCGTCGAGGCGATCGCCGGCGCCGTGATCATCGACGACTGGGTGGACGTCCCGACCTGGGAGATCGGCGTCGTCCTCATGATCGTCATGACGGCGGTGAACCTCCTCTCCGCGCGCGCCTACGGCGAGTTCGAGTTCTGGTTCTCCTCGATCAAGGTGTCGGCGATCATCGCCTTCATCCTCGTCGCAGCGGCGCATGCCTTCGGGCTCACGAGCCCCGCGGGCGAGGGCTTCGCGAACCTCACCGCGCACGGCGGATTCGCCCCCAAGGGCGCCATCGCCGCGCTCGCCGCGGTGACGACGGTCATCTTCTCGATGATGGGCGCGGAGATCGTGACCATCGCCGCCGTGGAGTCGCCGGAGCCCGCCCGCGCGGTGGCGCGCATGTCCTCCTCGGTCATCATCCGCATCCTGCTGTTCTACGTGGGCTCCATCCTCATGGTGCTCTGCGTGGTTCCCTGGGACCGCATCGTGCCGGGCGAGTCGCCGTTCACGCTCGCGCTCGACACGATCCGCATCCCGTACGCGAGCACGATCATGTCCTGGATCATCCTGACCGCCGTGCTTTCCTGCCTGAACTCCGCGTTCTACGTCTGCTCTCGCGTGCTCTTCGTGCTGGCCGGCAAGGGCGACGCGCCGCGCGGGCTCGTACGGACCAATGCCCGCCACGTGCCCTACCGCTCCGTGCTGCTCGCGAGCGTCGCCGGCTTCGCCGGCGTCATCGCCGCCATCCTGTCGCCGAGCCTCGTCTTCGCCTTCCTGCTGAACGCCTCGGGCGCGCTGATCGTCTTCATCTACCTCGCGATCGCCGTGTCGCAGATCCGCGTGCGCCGGAAGGCCGAGCGCGAGGGACGGCCGTCGCCGCTGCGGATGTGGGCCTTCCCCTGGCTCAGCTACCTCGCGATCGCCGGCATGTGCGCGGTGCTCGTCGCGATGGCCTCGACGCCGGGTCGCCGCGGCGAGTTCTGGACGAGCGTCGTCTCGGTCGCCGTCGCGCTGGCCGCCTACGTGCTGGTCCGGCGCCGCAAGGCGCGCTGAAGTCGGATTCCTCCGACCGCCCTTCTCCCGCGCGTGGGACGTCGCGGGCCCGGGACACGGCGGCCGTGCCCTGCCCCGGCCGCGCGCGTACCCTGTTCCCGGAGACAATAAACAATGAATATCTGGGACAAAGTGCTGGGATTCGACGCGGACGCCGACCTGACCGACACGCCCTGGTGGACCGACACGGTATTTCGCGGCCTCGAGCGTGAGGCGGCCGGCGAAGCCTTCGGCGACGCGCCCTCGCCCGGCGATCCGGATGCGCTGCTGCCCGGCTAGAACACGGCCTTGATGATGAAGTTGGCGAAGTCTTCCAGCGAGAAGACCGTCAGGAGCAGCGGCAGGAACGGCGTCGCCGTCACCGCCGCGAGCCGGGTGACGTCGCGCCAGCCGAACGGCGCGAAGCGCATCTCCTGCACCACGCCGTAACTGTTGCCGAGGTCCGCCAGCGACTGGATGTCGGCGCTGCCGAGCAGCTCCGCGTCGGCGGAATCGTCCTCCAGCCACTTGCCTTCGAAGCCGCCGGAGTAGCGGCTTGCCAGGCGCCCGATCGCGAGGAGGCCCCGGCGCTTCGCCAGCGCCAGCGCCGGCGTGAACACCGTGAGCGGCAAGAGGCTCACGACGATGAAGAAGCCGACGAATGCAACCACCTCGACCTTGAACTCGGGCAGGGAGCGTCCCGCGTGGAAGATCTGGCTGGCGATGAGGGCAGCGAGCATCGCGCCCTGCGCCATGAGGACCGGGGCGAAGGCCGTGACGCTCACGCCCAGGAAGCCGAGCCCGGCGGTACGGTCCGCGTGCGTCGGCACCAGTCGCAGCCGCAGGCGCGCGACGCGCAGCAGGAACACGAACCACAACAGGAAGCGGAAGTACCAGCGGATCAGCAGGAACTGGAAAATCGGCACGCTGACGTAGGCGAGCCAGAGCCCGGCCGGCGTCAGCTGCAGGCCCCCCGCATCCGGGTCCGCATACCAGCTGGCCGCCGACTGCGCGATCTCGTTGCGCCAGATCCAGCTGCCGGCGGTGTACACGAACGCGACCAGGCCGAGCTCGATCCAGACGGAGTTGCGGAGCCGGCGGGTGCGATCCACGGCACGGTCGAACGCCCCCAGGTCCTCTTCGCGGACGATCTTCCGTTCCAGGAACTGCCGGACGACCGGCAGCAGGCGTCGATGCACGACCAGCTCGGCGGCGATGAGGAGCGGCAGTGCGACCAGGAAACGCACGTGCACCTCGAAGTCGCCGATGAACGGGATGGCGACGTCGTCGCCGACAGCCCGGCCCGAGGCGAGCGACAGCAGCAGCAACGGCAGCCAGGCGACGGCGGCCAGGACGACGATCCGCCGCGTCAACAGTTCCAGGGCGTCGCCCGAAAGGCGCGTGCGCCGCAGCAACTGGAACAGCGGCCCGCCGAGCACGAGCGAAAAGTCGGCCTGTTGTTCTTGATTTGAGATGGCGGGCCCGCCAGCGGTGCCGATCCGTCCGGCGATCATATGCCAGCGCCTGCCGGAAGTCCCGCGACCGCCGGCAGGCGCCGCTTTCAGCTCACCCGCTTGCTGACGACTTCCGAGCGCCGGCTTTCGACGCCCTTGCGGTTGAATGACGTCATCGCGAAGTACCAGCGCCCGGGCGGCAGCCCCTCCACCAGGTAACGCGTGAGTCCCGGGTTGTCGAGGTCGATGGTCCGGTCGAGCCTGCGCTTGTGTCGGCCGTAGTAGATCCGGTAGCCGGTCAGGTCCGTGAGCGGCGAGCCGTCGGCGTTGTCCGTGGGCGGGTACCACGACAGCATCGCGGAACCTTCGCCCCGCCCGACGACGTCGACCTCGAACGCGGCGAGGCGGGCCTTCGACTCGCCGTCGCTCGCCGAGATGACGATCTCGACGTAGGTACCGAGCTGGTCGGGGCCGGGTCTTCCCCAGAGCCGGCCGTCGCTCTTCCTGAAATGCGCCCAGGGCGGGCGGTTGCGGATCGTGAACTTCAGCGGCCGCCCTTCCGGGTCGTGCGCATTCGGCGTGAAGCTGTACGTCTCCCCGACGATGGCGACGTTCGACGGCTGGCCCGTGATGACGGGCGGCCGGTTGCCGAAGGCTCCGTCCGACGTCCCGCCGCCGCCTCCGCCCGAACACGCAGCCGCAAGCCCACCCAGGCACACAAGTGCCGCACGCAAGTCCTTTTGCATCGACCCCCCGGGCATCCGAAGCCCGGGGGCACCCTACAAAAGGCGTGGGAATCCGCCTGCGTCCGACGCGTCGCCCTGCGCGGACGTCGCGATGAGGCGACGCTTAGGAGTTGCCTCAGCCTGCGGCCGGATCGGCCGGTGCGGCCGGCCGCTCGATCATGCGTCGCACGCGGGGCCCTTCCGGCCCGCGATGCAGCGCCCGCAGCGATTCCGGAATCACGGCGTCGTTGCGCGTCATGCGGTTGTTGAGCCGGAGGTAGTCGAGCCAGGTCGGCGTCTCATAGCGCTCGACCCAGATTTCGGGGTCGGAGAGGTCCCGCAGCAGCCGCCAGTTCAGCGCGCCGTCGCGCCGCCGGATGCGCTTGCGCTCCGACATGGCCGCGAGGAACCGGAGCTCGTCCTCCGCTCGGATCCGGTACTCGATCGTGATCACGATGGGGCCGCTCCGCGGGAGGACGGGCACCGCGGTCTTCGGTTCCGGCCAGGGCCTGAGCGGATCGAGGTCGAGGTCCTCCGATTGCGCGAGCGGCAGCCATGCGCCAAGGGCCGCACAGGCGAGCAGCACCGCCGCCGACGCGGGCAGCGCGACGTGCAGGCTTTCGTGGTGCGCCAGC
>DASSUY010000120.1:0-21956 GCA_035706525.1 Steroidobacteraceae bacterium | reverse complement strand
CGGTGCCTTGCGCGGTCGCGCCGATCGCGATGGCGGAGAGCAGGCACATGCCGAGTGCGACGCCGATCGGGCGGAACCGGAAGGCGATCCAGACGAGGCAGGGCAGCGGCAGGAAGGTCAGCACGCTCGCGCTCTCCTGCTCCGGCGGCGGCGCGGAAAAGACGACGAGGGCGGAGACCCCGAGCAGCGTGAACGAGGCGATCACTTCGGCGAGCCGCCGCTTCGTGCCGCCGATGTTCAGCGGCTGCCTCCAGGTCAGGAACACCGGCGCGAACACGAGCATGCCGATGAGGTCGCCGAGCCACCACGTCTGCCAGGTGGGCAGGAACGTCTCTGCAGTGACGATGCCCGCGAAGTCGAGCGTCGCGACGCCCCAGGTCGAGGCGAGCAGGCAGGTGACCGTCGCGATGCCGGTGAAGAGGAGCATCGCCGAGCCGGAGTCGAACATCGCCTCGCGGCCGACCCAGCGGCGCAGCGCACCGGCGCAGGCGAGCGCCTGGATCGTCGAGCCCGCGGCGATCGAGCCCGCGATCAGGACGCTGACCGCGGTGAACGGCTGCTCGGCGCTCGTCGCCGCCACCGCGACGTTCACGAGCATCGAGCCGATCGTGATGCCCGGCCACACGCGCGGCCCCCACAGCAGGAGCGTCGCGAGCGCGATGCCCGAGGGAGGCCAGACGGCGGTCGCGTAGCCGGGAGGGATCGCGAGCGACAGGCCGACGATCCCGGTCAGCGTGTAAACCGCCGCCAGGATGACGATTCGTACCCAGCGATCGGCGACTTGCATGTTGGTGGTCTTAGCCGACTCCCTGTCGACCCCGTAGCCCCGCTGCAAAGGTAGCACGCGAGGGCGGCTGAATCCGATGCGGCTTTCGTCCTACGCCGGAACCCCGCTCAGCGGACCCGCCGGCGGAGCGCCGCGAGGCCCAGCAGCATGAGCGCGAGGCCGGAGCCGTCCCCGCCTCCGCCGCCGCCCCGGGGCGGGGGTGGCGGCGGGGGCGGCGCGACGGCCTGTTCGCGGCAGTCCGCCTCGTCCGGCGCCGTGGCGCCGGCGGCCGGCGCGACGAAGGGCCGGAACGAGCAGTCCTCGCCGCCGACGTCGCCGTCCTCGCCGAGTACGTCTTCATACCGGAGCCATGCGCCGCCGCCCCAGTCCACCGCGCTCGCGGGGTCGCCGTCGAGGCGCATCTGCGCGAGGTCCTGCTGGCCGAGCAGGAGGGCCGCGGGCGTCGCTTCGGCGACCGGGAGCGTCGGCGGGAGCGTGAAGTCGAGGGCGAAGGCGTCGTCCGCATAGCGCAGGTAGCCGTCCGGCGCGCCGCCCGGCGCATCGAGCCAGGCGGCTGCGCCGCCGAGCGAGAGGTCGCTCGCCTCCGCCAGCGACGGGAACTCGAGCAAGACGGTGCCGACGGCGGCGGCGGGGCCCTGGCCCGCATAGGAAACGACGTCGCCGCTCGAGTCGCGGATCCGCATGGGCTTGTTGAAGGCGACCCACAGCCGGTAGTCGCCGCCCGGCAGCATCGCCTCGTTCACGTCGACGACGAGCGTGCGCCCGCTCGAACTGCTCCGCTCCCAGCGCGCACGGTAGACGACTTCGTCCGTCGTCCGGTCGCGGATCTCCGCCGCGACCGCGGCGGGCGGGCCGCTCTGCCGGTAGAAGCCGAGCAGGTACTGCCGCGCGACGTCGTCGCGCATGCGGGGCGCCTCGTCCGCGGGCAGGATGAAGCCGCTGTGGCCGTGCGTCGCGAGGCCGCCGTAGTCCTGCCCGCCGCTCTCGGGCTCGAGCTCGAACGTCCAGCTCGGGATCCCGAGGCTGAACGCGAAATGATCGGCGGTCGTGCCGATGCCCGGCGAGCCGACGGCGTCCGGACCGTACCGGTACTGCCTGCCCGAGGCCGCGATCATGCGCTGCGCGAGCGCCTGCGTGATCGCGTTGAGGCGCGCGTTGTCCGGGCGCGGCGCGAGGTAGTCCTGGCCGAACGAATGCGTGTCGCTGTAGAGGCGCAGGCGCGACTCCGGGCCGAGCGCCGCGGCCTCCTGCAGCGCCAGCACTTCCGGCTCGGACTCCGGCATTTCGCCGCGGAAGACGAGGCTGGTGCCGCTCGTGCTGCTGCCGCCCGACCGGCCCCAGCCCTGCGGCCAGTTGCGGTTGAGGTCGACGCCATAGAAGTTGTCCTGGACGGTTTCGAGGTCGGCGTCGACGGGGTCGCTCGTCAGCGGGTTGCGCAGGTTCTTCCGGCGCATGCGCCCGTCGCGCGGCTGCTCGCGGTGCGCCGTCGTGTTCACCGGGAAGGACTGCGTCTGGATGAAGCCGTCGACGTTGTTGACCGGCAGCAGCACCGTGTTCAGGTTCTCGATCAGGTACTGGAAGAACCCGCCGTCGGCCTTGGCGGCGACGAGCGTCTCGAAGAGCCCGGTCACGGCTTCCGGCGTCTGCCATTCGCGCGCGTGGATCCCGCCGTTGACGAGCACGGCGGGCTCCGGGAAGCCCTCGGCGGTCGTCGCATCCTCGTCGCCGATCGCGTAGGCCCAGATCTCCCGGCCGGAGACCGTGTGGCCGACGACTTCGCCGGCCACCTCGTCGTTCATCGCGAGCAGCGACTGGTGCCGCGCGAACAGCGAGGCGTACTCGCGGAAGCCCGCGACCGGCGTCAGCGAGGCGACCGGCTCCGGCGGCGGGTAGCCGAGCGCGATGTTCGTGCCGCTGTTGTCGTTCTCGGTGTAGGTGAAGATCACGTCGCCGCAGCCGGGCGCGAAGGGATTCGTGATCTCGCCGTTGGCGTCGAAGAGGCAAGCCGCGGCGGCGGGCCCCGCAGCCGCCGCGAGGAGGGCGGCTGCGGCGGAGCGGCTCAGGGCGCGAGCCACTGCTGCACCTGGCGGCGAAGGCGCGCGGAGCCCTTGCCCGACTCCGCGAATCGCGCGAGCTCCGCCCGCGCCGCCGGCGTCGGGTCGAGCCGGAGCGCGAGGACGAGCGCGCGCTGCGATTCCTCGCTCCGGGCCGCGGCGAGGCGCTGTCCGAGCTCCGCGCTGACGCCGGGATCGCCGAGGCGCGCGAGCGCGGCGGCGGCGGAGGGCGCGCGCGCGGGATCCTCGAGTGCCGCGAAGAGGCTGTAGCGCGCCTCCGGGTCCCCGGCCGCGAGGCCGCCGATCGCAAGGAGCGCCGCGGAGCCGATGTCCTCGCGGCGGCTCGCGCGCTCGAGGAGCCCGAGCGCCGTGCGCGAATCGAGCGTGTGCGCGGCGGCGGTCACGGCGGCGAGCGCCGAGCCCTCGTCCGCGCCCTGCAGCACGAGGCCGAACAGCTCCGCGTCCGCGAGCCGCCCGGCGACGACGAGCGCGAGCGGACCGACGCGCTCGCCGTCCGCGAGCGAAGCCTGGAGCGCCGGACGCTGGGCCACCAGCTGCCGCGCCGGGGCTTCGCGGAAGGCGTCCTCGATGCCCTTCAGCTGCGCGCTCTTGCCGCGCATCGCCGCGATGGACGCGTAGCGCCCGATCGCCGTGCCGTCGCCGGCCGCGAGGCTTTGCGCGGCCTCGTCCCGCGCATGCCCGCGGTTCCATTCGCGCAGGACGAAACGCGCGGTCGCGCCCGTGTCATATAAAGGAGTGGCGCGGTCGCCGTGGTCGGGGTCGACGCGCACGTACACCACGGGCTTGCGTTTCGCGAGGCGCATGACGGTCGCGCGCGCGGCAGGCGTCGGCGGCAGCGTCGCCAGGCGATGGAGCCCGCGGTCGATCAGGTATTCCCGGGCGAGGCCGTCGAGCGTCGCGTCGAAGGCAATGACATCGAGCCGGGCGGCCAGCTCGTCCGCTCGCCCGCCCCCGGCGAGGGCCGAGAGCTCGGCGTCGCGCGCGCTGACGGCGGGGTTGTCGAGGGCCCGGCTGCTGGCGCCCGCGTCGACCACGCGAGGCGCCGCCCCGGCGGCGGCCGCGAGGCAGCAGGCGAGCACGAGCGCGAACACGCGGCCTGTCCCCCCTGTCATGGGGACTCGGACAGGCTCACGTCGTCCGGGTTCCGGGCGACTGGGTCGTCAGGAAGGATCCATCGACGACGTCGGGGCCGACGCCACCGCGGGCTGACCGTTCAGGAGGTCCTTCCAGGTGAGCTCATGGCCCTTGCGCTTGCCCTTCGGCACGAGCTTCAGGCCCTCGGGGGAGATCGTGAGCGTGTACAGCTCGTCGTTCACCGGGAGTTCGCGACGCAGGGGTTTTTCCAGCTTCGTTGCCATGATTCCTGACCGCCTCGTTGGCTGATGGAAAGGCTTGCCGCGCCCGGTATAGCACCCTTGCGCGCGGGGCGGCAAATGGCGGGCGTCGCCGGGCAGGCCGCATTCAGGCCGGAATGCGCCCGGTTATGATGCCGGCAATGCCCCTTTCCGTCGTGATCCTGGCCGCCGGCCAGGGCAAGCGCATGGCGAGCGACCTGCCGAAGGTGCTGCAGCCGCTGGCCGGGCGACCGCTGCTCGCGCACGTGGTCGCGACCGCCCGCTCGCTCGCGCCCGGGGCGATCCACGTCGTGCACGGCCACGGCGCCGAGCGCGTGCGCGCGGCGATCCCGGGCGGGGACATCCGTTGGGTCCTGCAGGCCGAGCAGAAGGGGACGGGCCACGCCGTGCAGCAGGCGATGCCCGGCGTCCCCGACGGCGACACGGTGCTCGTGCTTTACGGGGACGTGCCGCTGATCCGCGCGACGACCCTGCGCGGGCTCGTCGCGAAGGCCGGTGCGGGCTCGCTCGCGCTCCTGTCCGCGAAGCTCGCCGACCCGGCGGGCTATGGCCGCGTGATCCGCGACGGCGCCGGCCGCGTCGTCCGCATCGTCGAGGAGCGCGACGCGAACCACAAGGAACGCGCGATTCCGGAGGTCAACACCGGCGTCACGGCCGCGCCTGCGCAGCGGCTCCGCGCCTGGTTGGGCGCGTTGACGGCCGACAATGCGCAGGGGGAGTATTATCTGACGGATTGCGTCGTCTCTGCGGTGCGCGACGGCTGCGCAGTCGAGGCGGTGGTCGCGGATTCGCCCGCGGAGGTCCTCGGTGTGAACGACAAGCTGCAGCTCGCCGAAGCCGAGGCAGCATACCGCCGCGCGCGCGCGGAGGAGCTCCTGCGCGCCGGCGTCACCCTCGTCGATCCCGCGCGGCTCGACGTGCGCGGCGAGCTGCGCTGCGGGCGGGACGTCGTCATCGACGTCAACGTCATCCTCGAGGGCAGGGTCACGCTCGGCGACCGCGTGAAAGTCGGGCCGAACTGCGTGCTGCGCGACTGCGAGATCGGGGCGGACTCGGAGGTCGTCGCCAACTGCTACCTCGAGGGGCTGACGGCCGGCGCCGGCTGCGTGATCGGGCCGTTCACGCGCGTGCGCCGGACGACTCGGCTCGCCGACGGCGTGCACCTCGGCAACTTCGTCGAGGTCAAGAACAGCGAGGTCGGCGCGGGCAGCAAGGCGAACCACCTGAGCTACGTCGGGGACACCACGGTCGGCAGCAAGGTCAACGTGGGCGCCGTGACGGTCACCTGCAACTACGACGGCGTGAACAAGCACCGCACCGAGATCGGCGACGGCGCCTTCATCGGCTCCGGCACGATGCTGGTGGCCCCCGTGTCGGTCGGCGCCGGCGCGACGATCGGGGCGGGCTCGACGATCACGAAGCCGGCGCCCGCCGACAGGCTGACGGTCGAGCGCGGACGCCAGGTGACGATCGAGAACTGGAAGCGGCCCGAAAGGAAGCCGAAATAAGTCATGGGCGGAGGTTTCACGCTCGAGCCGCGCGAGGGCTACCTGTACGTGCAGCTCGAGCCGGGCTACGAGATCAACCCGGAGAACCTGAGCCGCCTCTACTCGGCGATGAGCGAGTCCTGCCGCGCGAACGGGCTCACGAAGACGCTGACGGTGGGCGACGGGGTGACGCGGAACCTGACGCCGGTCGAGTCCACGGATTTCGCCTGGCTCATGACGCGACTCCTGCCGGGCATGGCCGTCGCCTGCTGCTTCCGGGATTATGCCCCCGACGACCAGAGCCAAGCCTTCCGGGCCCGGGCCCTGACCCGGGGCGTCCGCATGGAATTCTTCGAGGACCTGAACGCGGCCCTCCAATGGCTGGGGGTCCGCCCGACGCCGAAGCGGTAGAATGGCCGCCTCATGTGCGGCATCGTCGGCGCAGTGGCGGACCGGGACGTCGTCCCGATCCTGATCGAGGGGCTGAAGCGGCTCGAGTACCGCGGCTATGACTCGGCCGGCGTCGCCGTCCTGAACGGCGGCCGCGAAGTCGCGCGGCTGCGCGCCGTCGGCAAGGTGTCGAAGCTCTCCGACGCCCTGGCCGCGCACCCGACCTCCGGCCACCTCGGCATCGCGCACACGCGCTGGGCCACCCACGGCGTCCCCAACGAGCGCAACGCCCACCCGCACATCTCGCGCGACGGCGTCGCGATCGTGCACAACGGCATCATCGAGAACCACGAGGAGCTTCGCGCGGAGCTCGAGAAGGAAGGCTACGAGTTCGCCTCGGAGACCGACACCGAGGTCATCGCGCACCGCATCCACTACCACCTCGGCGAGGACCACGACCTGTTCAAGGCCGTGCAGCGCACCGTCGCCGAGCTGCGCGGCGCCTACGCGCTCGCCGTGATGTGGGGCGAGGACCCGGACTGCATCGCGCTCGCGCGCGCCGGCTGCCCGCTGCTGATCGGGCTCGGCGAGAAGGAGAACTTCATCGCCTCCGACATCGCGGCGCTCCTGCCGGTGACCCGGACCTTCATCATCCTGGAGGAGGGCGACGTCGCCTGCATCCGCCGCCGCAGCGTCGAGATCGTCGATGCCTCGGGAAAGCGCGTCGAGCGCAAGCCCTACGTCTCGGAGCAGTCCTCCGAGGCGGCCGAGAAGGGCACCTTCCAGCACTTCATGCTGAAGGAGATCCACGAGCAGCCGCGCGCGGTCGCGCAGACGCTGCAGGAGCGCGTCGCGGGCGGCCGGCTGCTGTCGCAGGCCTTCGGCCCGGCGGCGACCGAGGTCTTCCGGCGCGTCACCTCCGTGCACATCGTCGCCTGCGGCACGAGCTACCACGCGGGCATCGTCGCGCGTTACTTCATCGAGCAGCTCTGCCGCGTGCCCTGCCGCGTCGAGATCGCGAGCGAGTTCCGCTACCGCGACCCCGTGGTGCCGGCGAATTCGCTGTTCGTCTCGATCTCGCAGTCCGGCGAGACGGCCGACACGCTCGCGGCGCTCCGGCTCGCGCGCAAGGCGGGATTCCTGTCGACGCTCGCGATCTGCAACGTGCCGGAGAGTTCGCTCGTGCGCGAGTCGGAGCTCACGCTCCTGACGCGCGCGGGCCCGGAGATCGGCGTCGCCTCGACCAAGGCGTTCACGACGCAGCTGGCCGCGCTCGGCATGCTCGTGATCGCGATCGGCAAGCACCACGGCCTCAGCGAGGAGCGCGAGCGCACGCTGGTGCACCGTCTGCTGGAGCTGCCGGCGATGCTCGAGCAGACGCTCGCGCTCGACGACGCGGTCAAGGCGCTCGCGAAGAAGGTCGAGCCGAGGCACCACGCGCTCTTCCTCGGCCGAGGCGCGATGTTCCCGATCGCGATGGAGGGGGCGCTGAAGCTCAAGGAGATCTCCTACATCCACGCCGAGGCCTACGCGGCCGGCGAGCTGAAGCACGGCCCGCTCGCGCTCGTGGACGCCGACATGCCGGTGATCGCCGTCGCGCCCAACAACGACCTGCTGGAGAAGGTGAAGTCGAACCTGCAGGAGGTCCGCGCGCGCGGCGGGATGCTGTACGTCTTCGCGGACCCGGAGTCCGGCATCGAGAATTCGGACGGCGTCGAGGTGATCACCATGCCGCGCCACGTGAGCTACTTCCAGGCGCCGGCGGTGTACACCGTGCCGCTGCAGCTGCTCGCCTACCACACGGCGGTGCTGAAGGGCACGGACGTCGACCAGCCGCGCAACCTCGCGAAGAGCGTGACCGTCGAATGAAAGGGGACGCTCACCTTTTTTAAAGGGGACAGTCACCTTTGACGGCCAGCGCGCCACAAGTCCAGAGTTCGTCGGCGTCAAAGGTGACTGTCCCCTTTAAAAAAGGTGAGCGTCCCCTTTTATTCGACGCCCGCTTCTACCGCCGCTACTACCTCGACCCGAAGACCCGCGTCGCCTCGCGCGCGGACGCGATGAGGCTCGGCCGCTTCGCCTGCGCCTGGGTCGACTACCTCGGCTTCCGCGTGCGGCGCGTGCTTGACGCCGGCTGCGGCCTCGGCCACTTCCGCGCGCCCGTGCGAGAGCACTTCCCCCGCGCGCGCTACGTCGGCCTCGAGGCGAGCGAGTACCTCTGCCGCCGCCACGGCTGGGTGCAGGGCAGCGTCGCCGACTACGCGCCGAAGGAGCCGTTCGACCTCGTCTTCTGCCACGACGTCCTGCAATATCTCGACGACCGGAGCGCGAGCCGCGCGCTCGCGAACCTCGGGCGCCTCTGCCGCGGCGCGCTGTACTTCAGCGTGCTGACCGCGGAGGACTGGCGGCGGAACGCCGACCGCGCGCGCACGGACTCCGGCGTCTCGCTGCGCCCCGCCGCCTGGTATCGCCGCCGCCTCGCGCGCAATTTCCGGCACCTGGGCGGCGGCGTGCTGGCCCGGCGGGGCTTCGACCCCCTGCTCTGGGAGCTCGAGCGCCCGTGGGTGTAGAATCTGCGACTCATTTCGGGGTCCCGGGGGGACCCGCCACTGGGGAGACATCGACGATGTCGTTTCTGAAGCATCCGGGCCTGCGCGCCCTCGGCACCGCCTCCGTGGCGGCCTTCGCGCTCGCCGCCTGCGGCGGCACGGGCAGCGCCAACGACGAGTTGCCGCTGATCCACGCGAACATCACGATCAAGTCCGTTTCGCAGGGCGGCGTGTGCGACACGATCCCGGTGCGCATCAACCCCAAGCAGCTCAAGGGCCAGGCGAACAAGTACGCCAACAACCGGCTGATGGTGAAGGACGTGCCGATGAGCGGCCCGACCGACGAGGCCGGGGCGCCCATGTGCAACGGCGCGGCGGAGACGCTGCCGCTCGCCCCGGGCGACTGGGAGTTCAGTGCGCCGCTCGCCTCCGGCACGACCACCTGCGTGCGGGACATCCAGCCGGACGGCGATCGCAACATCACGTTCATCGACGGCGCCCCCGGCTGCGGCGGGCCCGAGAGCGCGATGCCGGTCGACCCGATGGCGCCGGCCGACGGCACGATGCCGCCCGCCGACGGCACCGAACCGCCGCCGCCCGCCGGCTGATCGCGGCGGCCTGACGACACAAGGGGGGCCGGCACGGGAAACCGTGCCGGCCTTTTCATCCGTGGCGAACCCGATCCCGTCCTACGCGCCCCTGTTCCTCGGCCTCTACGGCCGCGTCGCGCCGAAGCAGGCCGCGCGCTTCCTCGTCGACCTGATCTCGCGCCCGCGCGGGCAGAACCCCACGCAGCCCTGGGAGCTCGCGACCGGCGTCGCCGGCAAGGAGATCGAGCTGCGCACGGGGCTGCGCGCGCGCAGCTGGGGCGAGAGCGGGCCGCTCGTGTTCGCGCTGCACGGCTGGCGCGGGCGCACGACGCAGTTCCGGCCGCTCGCGTCGCTCCTGCTCGCGCGCGGCATGCGCACGGTCGCGCTCGAGCTGCCGGGCCATGGCATCTCCGTCGGCGAGAACGCCTCGCCGCGCCTCATCGGCGAGCTCCTGGTCGAGGTCGAGAAGATCACGGGCCCCGCGCACGCGGCCGTCGGCCACTCCTTCGGCGGCGCCGCGCTCGGCGCCGCGCTCGTCTACGGCTACCGCCCGGCGCGCGTCGTGATCGTCTCGAGCCCGACGCACGTGAGCCGCATCCCGCTCATGTTCGCGAAGGCAGCGGGCCTCCCGCCCGCCGCGATGCGCGAGTTCGTGCAGATCCTCGACCGCGAGGCGGGCCGGCCCTCGGCCGAGCTCGACCTCGTCGCCGCCGCGCCGAAGGCGGGCGTGCCGGGCCTCATCATCCACGACCTGAACGACGCGGTGATCCCGTACTCCGAGGCGGAGTCGCTGCACGCCGCGTGGCCGGCGGCGCAGTTCATGACGACGAAGGGCAAGGGGCACCGCGACATCCTGTCGGCGCCCGAAGTGCTGAGGAGGATCGTCGAGTTCGTCGCCGCCTGAGGACGGCTACTCGCTCCCCGGCGGCTGTGCTTCCTCGACGTCCGGCTCCTGCGTCACGGCGAGCTCCGGCGCGATCGTGAGGCGGATCCGCCCGTACGGCGAAGGCGGGAGCGCCGCCTCGCCCCTGCGCTCCATGTAGGCCATCGACGACAGCGTCAGCAGGTCCCCTTCGCGGTCGTCCTGCGGCGCCTTGCCGAGGATCGCGGCCGGCGTGAACACGACGAGGTACTTGCCCTTCTGCTCGGCGGGATTGACGCCGATCGAGACCGCGAGCCCCGGCTCGCCGCCCGGCGTCGCGAGCGCGGGCTCGAGCCGGAGGCTGTCGAGCCCCGTGATGTGCACGACGATGAAGGAATCGTCGAGCAGCGCGACGGCGGGATAGAACACGCCGTCCTCGCCGCCACCCTTGCGGTCGAAGAGGCTCTTGACGCGGATGCGGTACGGCGTCGTCGCGTCGTCCGGCAGCTCGAAGGCGGCGAACGGCGAGAGCCCGCTCTGGAAGTCGAACACCGGGCTCTCCGGGCCGATCGTCGCGTCCGCGTTGCCCTGGCGCGGCAGCGCCGTGAACGGGAACGCGGACGGGTCGTCGCAGCAGGGTGTCGCCTCGTCGTAGGTCGCGAGACGGGACTCGGGATCCGCCGGGTACGATGGCGCCGGCTGCGACGCGCAGCCGGCGAGCGCCGCGATCGCCATGGACGCGAAGGATGCGACTGCAATCTTCATCGGATCACGAGGCTAGCATGAATGCCGCTTCCGTCGCCGTCGTCGGCGCCGGCCTTGCGGGGCTCGCCTGCGCGCTCCGCCTCGCGGAGGCGGGCGTCAGTGTGCGCGTCTTCGAGGCGCAGCGCGCGCCGGGCGGCCGCCTCGCGACACGCCGCTTCGCCGCCGCGAGCTTCGACCACGGCGCCCAGTACCTGACCGCGACTGACCCGGCGTTCCAGCGGCTGCTCGAGTCGGCCGAAGCCGCCGGCGTCGCGGCGCGCTGGACGCCCGACTGGCCGGGCAGGCCCTCGACCGCCGACCTCTGGGTCGGCACGCCCGGCATGAGCGCGCTTCCGCGGCAGCTCGCGGCGGGCGTCGACGTCGAGTACGGCGCGAAGGTCGTCGGCCTCCAGCGCGGACGCCGCGGCTGGACGCTGCTGGACGACCGGGGCCTCGCGCATGCGGACTTCACCGCCGTCGCGCTCGCGATGCCCGCGCCCGCGGCCGCCTCGCTCGCCGGGCAACGCACGCCGCTCGCCGCGCGCGCGCGGGCCGTGCCGATGGCGCCCTGCTGGGCGGCGCTCCTCGCATTCGAAGAACCGCTCGAAGGCGTCGCCGACGCCGCCTTCGCGGGCGACGCCGTGCTCGCCTGGTACGCGCGGAACGGATCGAAGCCCGGCCGCGCGTCCCCGGACGCCTGGGTGCTGCACGCGGCCGCGGACTGGTCGCGGACGGAATTCGGCCAGCCGGCAGCCGACGTCCGGCGGACGCTCGAGGAGCGGTTCGCGAAGCTCATCGGGACGCCGCTCCCTCGCATCGTCGTCGCCGACGTCCATCGCTGGCGGCATGCCCGCGTCGAGGCGCCGCTCGGCGAGCCCTTCCTGCTGGATCGCCGCGCGGGCATCGGCTTCTGCGGAGACTGGTGCCTGGACGCGCGGGCGGAAGCCGCCTGGCTCTCGGGCTCGGCCCTCGGCGCGGCGCTGGCGGAAGCCCGGGAAGAGACGGGCTCCGGTAAGATACTCGGCACGCGATGAAATCGATCCGCCACGTCCTTGCGCTGGCCGCCGTGCCGGCGCTGCTGATGGCCGCCTGCGCGGGCGACGCGCCGGTGAAGCCGGAGTCCGAGAGCATGCCGAAGTCCCCGCCGGTGCCGCCGGTCGCGGCCGTCCGCCCGCACGTCGTCGAGTCGCCGAACGGCAACCGCACCGACCACTACTACTGGCTGCGCGACGACACGCGCAAGGATCCCGACGTCATCGGCTACCTCGAGTCCGAGAACGCCTACAAGGCGGCGATGACGGCGCACACCAGGGCGCTCGAGGACAAGGTCTACGAGGAGATCGTCGGCCGCATCAAGCAGGACGATTCCACGGTCCCGTACCGCCACCGCGGATACTGGTACTACACGCGGTTCGAGACCGGCAAGGAATACCCGGTCTACGCGCGCAAGGCCGGCAGCCTCGACGCGCCCGAGCAGGTCATGCTCGACGGCAACGCGATGGCGGAGGGCCACGGCTTCTTCCACATCAGCTCGGCCGTGGTCGCGCCCGACAACAACCTGCTCGCCTACGCGGAGGACACCGTCGGCCGGCGGCAGTACGAGATCCGCTTCAGGAACCTCGCGACCGGCGAGACGCTCCCCGACCGCGTGGTGAACGCGGACCCGTACCTGGCCTGGACCGCCGACAGCCGGAGCGTCCTCTACCTCGAGAAGGACCCGGAGACGCTCCTCTCGCAGCGCGTGAAGCGCCACGTGCTCGGCACCGACCCCGCGCAGGACGCCGTCGTCTACGAGCAGCCGGACGAGACCTTCTACACCTCGCTCGCGCCCTCGAAGGACGAGAAGTACATCCTGGTCTCGGTGCAGAGCACGGTCACGAGCGAGTGGCTCTACGCGCGCGCGGACGACCCGGCACTCTCGTTCAAGGTGTTCCGCCCGCGCGAGCGCAACCTCGAGTACTACATCGACCACCTCGACGGCCGCTGGATCATCCGGACGAACTGGCAGGCGCCGAACTACCGGCTGATGGAGGCGAAGGTCGGCGAGGAGGGCGACCTCGCGAACTGGCGCGAGATCGTGCCGACGCGCGACGACGCCTTCATCCACGGCTTCGACGTGTTCCGCGACTTCCTCGCGATCGAGGAGCGCTCCGACGCGATGCGGAAGATCCGCATCAGGCCCTGGAACGGCGGCAGGGACTTCTACATCGCCTCCGACGAGAGCTCGTACACGACGGGCCTCGGGACGAACCCCGAGATCGACACGCACATCGTCCGCTACGACTACACCTCGCTCACGACGCCGACGACGGTGTACGACTACGACATCCGCACCGGCGAGCGCCAGCTCCTGAAGCGCACGCCCGTGCTCGGCGGCTACGACCCGGCGAACTACCGCACCGAGCTCGCCTGGGCAACCGCGCGCGACGGCGCGAAGATCCCTGTCTCGCTCGCCTGGCGCGTCGGCACGAAGAAGGACGGCACCGCGCCGCGCCTGCAGTACGGCTACGGATCCTACGGCGCGACGCTCGACCCGTCGTTCTCCGTCGCGCGCGTCTCGCTGCTCGACCGCGGCTTCGTGTACGCGATCGCGCACATCCGCGGCGGCCAGGAGATGGGCCGGCAGTGGTACGAGCAGGGGCGCCTGCTCAACAAGAAGAACACCTTCACCGACTTCATCGACGTCACGCGCTGGCTGGTGAAGGAGGGCTGGGCCGACCCCCGCCGTGTCTCCGCGATGGGCGGCAGCGCGGGGGGGCTCCTCATGGGCGCGGTCCTCAACATGGCGCCCGCCGACTACCGCGCGGTCGTCGCGCAGGTGCCCTTCGTCGACGTGGTCACGACGATGCTCGACGAGAGCATCCCGCTCACGACCAACGAGTTCGACGAGTGGGGCAATCCGAAGAAGAAGGAATTCTACGAGTACATGTTGTCGTACTCGCCCTACGACAACGTCGCGAGGCAGGACTATCCCGCGATCCTCGTGACGACCGGCCTCTGGGACAGCCAGGTGCAGTACTGGGAGCCGGCGAAGTGGGTCGCGAAGCTCCGTGCGACGAAGACGGGCACGAGCCCGCTCCTGTTCCGCACCTCGATGGAGGCGGGCCACGGCGGCAAGTCCGGGCGCTTCCAGCGATTCCGCGAGATCGCCGAGGAGTACGCGTTCATCCTCGACCAGTCCGGCATCGCGCAGTGAGCGCGGGCCCGGCCGCGGCGCGACTGCTCGCGCGCGCGGTCGACCTGCGCCCCGGGGAGGCGCCGGGGCTCCTCGCCGCCTTCGCCTACCACTTCCTGCTGTTCACCGGCTACTACATCCTGCGCCCGATCCGGGACAGCATGGGCGTGACCGGCGGCGTCGAGAACCTCGACGAGCAGTTCGGCTGGGTGCTGCTGTCGATGCTGGCGATCGTGCCGCTGTTCGGCTGGATCAGCGGCCGCTTCCGCCGCGCGGTGTTCCTGCCCTGGACCTACCTGTTCTTCGTCGTCCAGCTGGTCGCGTTCTGGGTCGTGTTCAACGCCCGCGAGGACGACGCGGCCACGGCACGCGTCTTCTTCGTCTGGGTCAGCGTGATCAACCTGCCGCTGATCTCCGTGTTCTGGAGCTTCATGGCGGACCTGTTCGACAGGGAGCAGGGCAAGCGCCTGTTCGCGTTCATCACGGCGGGCGCGAGCGTCGGGGCGATGTCGGGGTCGGCGATCACGGCCTTCCTCGCCAAGGCGGCGGGCGAGGTGAACCTGCTGCTCGTCTCGGCGGCGATGATCGCGGCGACGATCTTCCTGATGCGCTACCTGCTTCGCTGGAGCGCGGGGCGCGAGGCGCGCGGCGAGCGGGCAGAGGCGCGCCCGATCGGCGGCAACCCGTTCGCGGGCCTCTGGAAGGTGCTGTCGACGCCCTACCTCGGCGGCATCGCGGTGTTCATCTTCCTGATGGCGGGCGTGAACACGGTGCTGTACGTGCAGCAGGCGGGGCTCCTCGAGGTGAACTTCCCGGACCGAGACGCGCGCACGGCCTTCCTCGGCCGCATCGAGCTCGTCATGAGCGTCACGACGCTGCTGCTCCAGTTCTTCGCGGTCGGCCGGCTGACGCAGCGCGCGGGCGTCGCGGCGATGATCGTCGTCGTGCCGCTGTTCGTGGCGGCGGGCTTCCTGCTGATCTCCGCCTCGCCGACGCTCATGACGCTGGTCGCTGTGTTCATCGCGCGGCGCGTCGGGCAATACGCGATCGTCCGGCCCTGCCGCGAGATGCTCTACACGACCGTCGACCGCGAGTCGAAGTACAAGGCCAAGAACGTCAACGACACGCTCGTCTACCGCACGAGCGACTGGGTGTTCGCGAAGGCGCAGGTGTGGATCGAGTCGGCCTTCCAGGCGAGCCTCTCGGGGATGGCGCTGTTCGGCGCGGGCATCGCGGCGGCCTGGGCGGCGGTCGCCTGGCTCCTCGGGCGGGCGCACGAAAGAAAAGGGCACTAAAAGGGGACGCTCACCTTTTTCGCGTGTCCTGCGAGTCCACGACTCGCGGCGAAAAAGGTGAGCGTCCCCTTTTAGGGCCTTCTTACTGCGCCAGCTGGAACCTGAGCCGCGTCTCGACGCGCTGCTCGACGACCGCGCCCTTCACGACGCGCGGCTCGTAGCGCCAGCGCTTGACGGCGTCGATCGCCGCGCGGTCGAAGGTGTTCGCGGGCTCCGCGGAGCGCACGACGATGTCGCGCGTCGTGCCGTCGCGGGTGACGGTGTATTCGAGGTCCACCCAGCCCTCGACGTTCCGCTCGCGGGCGCGCGCCGGGTAGGCCGGCGCCATGAAGTAGGTCCGGCGCATCTGGTTCTCGGGGATCACCACCGGCTCCGCAGCGGCAGCCGGCTGGGCGGCGACCCGCGCCGTCACGACCTTCGCGGACAGGTCGGCGACGTCCGCCGCGGGCACGCCGGCCGCGCCGGCGGCGCGTGCGAGCGCGTCGGCCCGGTCGAGGTTGCCGGCGCCGAGGGCGGCCTTGCCCTCCGCCAGCAGGCGGGCGGCGAGCAGCGAGCGGGTGTCCGCGAGGCCGTCGAAGTTCGGGTCGGCCGCGGCCAGGAGGTCCACGTAGTGCTGGGCGGAGTCGCCCTTGGGCTCGAGCAGCCGGCCCTGGGCGATGCGCTGGTTCGCGAGCACGAGCAGCTTCGCGCGGTCGGCGCGCTGGTTGCCGATGCGGGCGGCGTCGATGTCGGCGCGGATGTTCGCGACCAGCGCGCGGTCCGCGTCGAGCTCGATCGAGTTCTGCAGCCAGCGGTTCGCGTCGTCCAGCCGGTTCTCGCGGATCGCCTTCTGCGCGTTGTCGGCGAAGATCGCGGCGAGCCGGCCGCTCGCGGCGACGACCCCGGGGTCGCGCGCGTCGATCGACTTCGCGCTGACCAGATAGCCGAGCGCGCCGTCCTTGCCGACCAGCTGGTTGTTCTTCATGCGGTCGTTCGCAAGCTGCACGAAGGCCTGCACGCGCACCGAGGGCAGCTCGCCCGAGGGCGCCGGCGTCTCGAGCGGGCGTCCCATCGAGTCGACGGCCCGGACCGGCTGTCCGGACTGCGCCGCCAGCGCCCGCTCGCGCTCGAGCTGCGTCTGGAAGAAGGCGAGGCGCGGGTGGTCGGGGCGGACCGAGCGCACGGCGTCGGTCGCGGCCGCGAGGCGCAGGACGTCGCGCTCCATCAGCGCGCGCTCCGCCTGCACGATCAGCTCGTCGGCGACGCTGTCGATGCCGCGGCGCGCGAGGTCGTTGCCCGGGTCGCGCACCAGCACGGCGCGGTAAAGCTCGAGCGCGTTCTGGCCCGGCGGCTCGATCAGGGCGCCCTGCGACAGCGCGAGGCCCGCGGCGTCCAGCATCTTCTGGATGCGCTCCTGCTCGCCGTCGGCCGCGGGCTTCGCGGCGGCGACCGGCGCGGGCTTCGCGGGCGCGGCCTCGCGGTTCCAGGGCTGCCAGGTGACGAGGCCCCAGGCGAGCAGCGCCACCGGGATGATCAGGAGGCTCCGGCGGCCCCAGCGGCGCGTGAAGCCGGCGTCGAGCTTCGGCCTGAACGCGGGGGGCAGCGTCGGCACCTCGGCCGTGCCGCCGAAGAGCGTGTTGCGATGCTTCGGCGGGATCGTCGACGTGAGGTCGGTGCCGTTCGGACGGCGCTGCGTCGCATCGACGAAGTTGCGGATGCGCTCGGCGGAGGCCGGCTTGTGCAGGAAGCGGAAGATGACGCCCTCGGAGACGAGGGGCGCGAGCTCGTGCTCGTCGTCGCGGCGGCCCGCGACGATGATCGCGAGGTCGGGGAACTGCTTGTGGATCTGGCTGACGAGGTCCTTGGTGTTGTGGTCGGCGAGCGAGGCGTCGATGAGCAGCACCGCGTTGCCCGAGGCCACCATCAGGTCGGCCGCGTGCGTCGCGTCGTCGGCGCGCCAGACGCGGTGCACGCCCGCGAGCGATTCGCGCAGCAGGTCGATCAGCGTCGGGTCGGCGGAGAGGACGACGACGTTCGCGCTCGCCTTCGGGCCGGGCTGCGCGAGCGCCGCATGCGTGCCCGTCGCGCTCGCGAGCGCCGCGTGCGTGCCGGTGGCCGACGTCGAGGAGGCAGCCGCGGCCGGCGCCGGGCGCCGCGCGGCGGGATTCTGGTCATCCGGCGCGTCGTCGCCGGGCAGGATGTCGGTGTAGTCGATGTTCACTGGCCTGTCCTGATCCGCGCAAAAACGCGTCGGCAGGGGCTCCGCGTGCCCTCGACCGACAGGTGCGTCCATCGTTGACAAAATCGGTCGTGGCGAACGAGATACACGTCGCGTTTCCGCGAGGCCCTAGGCCGCCGCCGCGAAAAAGGGTCGCCTGGCCCGCCACTTGCAGAAAAGAGTCCCCAAGGTGTCCACAGGCCCTCCCTGGCCGTTGCTGCCGCGCGACAGAGGTGCGGTTTTCCCACGCCCCAGGCGCATTATGTGAATCTCGACAGCCGAAGGAAAGCACCGGTATGGTGGCCCGACCCTGCCCCGGGCGGGGGCTGCAGCGGGGAGTGGCGGCCATCAGCCAGATCGCCTTCGTTTCGAGCCTGCCGGAGCAGCACTACCACCAGCTGGAGGCGCTCCTGTTCTTCAACGGGCGGCAGCATCGCGTCCGCAAGGGCATCGAGACGGCCATCGACCGCTACGGCGCGCCGGAGATCGTCACGACGGGCAAGCAGCTGCGCGTGCGCGTCGGCGGCGAGACGGATGCGCAGTGCCTCTTCGCGATCGAGCGCGAGGGGAAGCTCTCGCGACCGATCGGCGTCGTGCTCTACGTGCGCGCCGGCCAGGAGTGCATCACCGTGCTCCACCTCGTCGTCGCCGAGCCCTATGCGGCCGGCGGCCCGCGCGCGAACCAGAACCTGGCGCTGCGGCTCGTGCAGGCGGTGCGCCGCGTCGCGCGCTGCACCTCCGGCATCCGCCACGTCGAGCTCGTCTACTCGCGCGAGCGCCCGCGCGCCGCGTACGCTTGAAAGGGGACAGCCACCTTTAAAGGTGGCTGTCCCCTTTTCCCTCACGCCGTCCCCGAGATCCCCCCGGTCAACACCATCCGCATCGCCGTCTCGACCGGCAGGTCGAGGGGCTCGAGCCGCGAGCGCGGCAGGAGCGCGGTGTAGCCGCCGATCTGGTAGCTCATCGGGAAGTACACCGCGACGAGGTCGTCCCCGGGGCCCACGATGCCGAGCTCCGAGGCGTCGTCCTGGGTGACGAAGCCGACGACGCGCGCCTCGCCGAAGCGGGCGAGCACGACGCGGCGCAGGTCGCGCCGCTTGCCGCCTGACGGCAGGAGCTTCACGAAGTCCCGCGTCGCGCCGTAGATCGTCTTCACCACCGGGATCCGGTCGAGGAAGCGCTCCCAGGAGGCGAGGGCGCTCTGCACCAGCAGCGCGTTGAAGAGCGTGCCGGCGGCGAGCAGCACGAGCAGGGCCGCGACGATGCCCATGCCGGGCAGGTAGTGCTCCGGCGGGACGACGAGGAGGATCGCCCGTCGCAGCAGACCCTCGGTCGAGCTGCCGAGCCACCAGAGCAGCCAGACCGTGAAGCCGATGGGCAGCACGACGACGAGACCGCGCACCAGCGCGCTGCGGAGCTTGCGGAACATGGGGCCCTCCTGTCCGGGCCCGCATGATACCGGCCCCGCGGCCGCCGCCCGTAGCGCTATGATCCGGGGACGGGGGACCATCCGGAGGAACAACCGATGACCGTCGCGAAAGTCAGTGAGATCACCTCGACCTCCACGAAGAGCTTCGAAGATGCGATCGCGCAGGGCATCCAGCGCGCCAGCAAGACGCTGAAGAACCTGTCCAGCGCCTGGGTCGCCGACCAGGAAGTCGAGATCTCGAACGGAAAGATTTCCGCCTACCGCGTGCGCATGCGCGTGACCTTCGTCCTCGAGGGCTGAAGCATGCGGCGGTGGCTGATCCTGCTGGCGGCGCTGTGGGTCGCAGGCCCGGCCGCGGCCGCGGGTCCCGCGGCGATCGAGCCGAAGGACCTCCTCGACCGCATCGCCTGGGCCGACGACTCGCTCGTCGTGCTGGACGTCCGCACGCCCGACGAGTTCGCGGCGGGCCACATCCCCGGCGCGCTCAATATCCCGCACACCGAGCTTGCGGCCCGCATCGCGGAGCTGCCCGCCGCAGGCGACAAGGACGTCGTCGTGTATTGCCGCAGCGGCTCCCGGAGCCGGGAAGCGCTCGCGACCCTCGGCAAGGCGGGGTTCAAGCGGCTGTACCACCTCGCGGGCGACTACACGCGCTGGACCGAGGAGCGGCGACCGGTCATCGCGCCGCCCTAGGGTGCCCTTCCTTCCTACAGCTCCTGGGCCGCGACGACGACGCAGCCCGGTCCGCAGTGCACGCCGAGCGCGGTGCCGAGTGCGATGACCGGCAGGAACTCCGCCTGCGGCAGCGCCGCGCCCAGCGCCTCGCGGACCGTCGCCGCGCCGCCGGGCGCGTCCGCGTGCGAGATGCCGATCCGCCAGCGGCGCGCCGGGTCGAGCCGCCGCCGCAGCAGCCTGCCGAAGCGGCGGTAAGGGTCGCGGCGCCCGGCGAGCACGCCGCCGAAGCCGAGGCGGCCGTCGCCGCGCACGACCAGCACGGGCACGAGCCGGAAGAGGTCGGCAAGCGGCTTGATCCAGGCCGGCACGCGGCCGCCCCGCACTGCGTACTCGAGCGTGACGAGGCAGCCCCAGGTGTGGGTGCGGCGGGCCGCCGCGACCGCCGCCTCGCGCACTTCTTCCGCGCCGGCACCGCGCGCCGCCGCCTCCGCGGCGCGCATCGCGATCAGTCCCTGCCCCAGCGCGGCGGTCCCCGAGTCCTGCGTGAGGATGCGCGCGCGCGTGCGCGCGCGGGCCGCCGCCGTCTCCGCGCTCTGGAACGTGCCCGACACGCGCGCGGTCAGGCCGACGTACACGATGGCATCGTAGTGCGAGCCGAGGAACTCGAATGCGCGCCGGAAGTCGCCGGGCGGCGGCTGCGAGGTCGTCGGGTGCACCGGGCTCGAGCGCAGGCGGCGGAAGAAGTCCTCCGGCGGCAGCCCGGCCTTGTCGAGGTAGCTCTGCGTGCCGAAGTGCACGCGCACCGGCACGACGTGGATGTCGAGCTGCTCGAGCACGGGCTCCGGCAGGTCGGCCGCCGAGTCCGTGACGACCGCGACGCGCCGGGTGGCGGCATGGTGCGCCATCTCCTGCTGGCGCTGCATGTCGTCCGCCTTCTCGCGCGAAACGGCGCCGTAGCGTGCAGCCAGCTCGAACAGCCGCGGCGGCTCGTTCGTGTGGATGTGCAGCCGGAGCTTGTCGCGCGAGCCCGCGATCACGAGGCTCGAGCCGAGGGCGGAGGCCTCCTCGCGGAGCTTGCGGCGGTCGATGGCCTCGCCGGTGATCGTGCATTCGGTGCAGTAGCGGTGCTCGAGGTCCGCCTGCGCGCCGGCGGTCACCTCGTCGTCGGAGATGAGCTGGATCGCCGCGTCGTCCGCCGGCGACTGGCCGGTCTCGAGGTACTCGGTCATGCCGGCGGCGAGCTCGACGAAGCCGAGCGCGCCCGCGTCCACGACGTTCGCGCGCCGGAGCGCCTCGAGCTTCGCCGGCGTCGCCTCCAGGGAGCTGCGCGCGGCCTCGAGCGAGCTCCGGAAGAGCGTCGCGACTTCGCCGACTCCCTCGCGCGCCGCGGCCTCCGCCGCCGCGGCGAAGTCCGCGAGCACCGTGAGGATCGTGCCCTCGCGCGGGTCGCTGAGCGACTCACGCGCGTAGCCGGCGCCGGCGGAGAGCGCGCCGGCGAGCTGCTGCGCGTCGAGGCTCGCCTGCTGCGCGGCGTGGTCGCCGACTCCCATGAGGAACTGCGCGAGGATGGCGCCGGAGTTGCCGCGCGCCCCGTCGAGCGCCGCGTCCGCCACGCGCGTCAGCAGGCGGCCCGCGTGCGGCTCGGCGCCCGCCTGCAAGGCGACGAGGACGGCCTGCAGCGTCAGCGCGAGGTTCGTGCCCGTGTCGCCGTCCGGCACGGGGAAGACGTTGATCTTGTTGATCACCTCCTCGCGCGCGACGAGGCGGTGGATGCCGGTGCGCAGGGCCGCGGCGAGCGCCGTGCCGTCGAGCGAGTGCGCAGTCCCCCCGGCGGCGTCCAAGGGCGAGCGGTTACAGCCGGGGCAGCAGGAAGCGCCGGCCGCGGTACGAGAGCACGGCGCCCTCGCGCGTGATCTGCTCGACGGTCGGGCCTTCGGCGATGGTCGCGCCCTGCGTGTAGCGCCGGCCGTTGATGAAGACCGCGCGCTTCGCCGGGTCTTCGGCGAAGACGTGCAGGTCCACCGACAGCGGCGGCAGGCCCGTCTGGCTCTCGACCGTTGCGGCATCCTCGATGGCGCGCGGCGCCCCGGAGTACACGACGCCGCCGACCGTGCTCGGGGGCGGCGGCGCCGGCAGGAGCGTCGGGTCGGGCGCCTCCGGCGGCAGCGTCGCGCCGTAGGGATCGAGCTCCGACTGCGCATAGGTCACGGTGCCGGGCGTCACGGGCTGCGGAGCCGCTCCCGGCGCGGGACCGCCGACCGCCGAGGGGTCCGCCGGAGCGGGCGCCGCGGCAGGCGGCGGAGCCGTGCCTGTGGCGGCCGGCGCGGCGGCGACCTGCGCCGCCGC